>NZ_JAGGQX010000014.1:0-73488 GCF_018613095.1 Bacillus sp. ISL-75 | reverse complement strand
AATAGAAACAAATTCATATTCACTTTGGGTAGATACTCTTGGTTTAAACATAGATTTCACCACTTAATTTTTTATTGTTTGGTTGTGTTAAGAGCAGTGCATCATTGATTTTATAGCTCTGTTGATTTGCGCGGAAGGCACGCAGACTCCTGCGGGAGTACGGGGCAGGGGAGACCCCGCAGGCGCTTCAGCGCCGAGGAGGCTCCCCGGCACGCCCGCGGAAAGCGAAGTGCCTGGAGCGCAAATCAACAGACATGTTGCAAAGCCTATATATTAATAATATTATAACGAATTAACGCGGTGAATTGTTAAAGTTATTGTAGAAAATAAGAGGCTGTCGAAAGTTTCTCGACAGCCTGAAAGGAAAGTCGTTGACTTTCCTTTTTTACATTCATTTATTTCATTGGTTGGAATTCTACTGCTACATAATTTGTTTCTCCAATTTCTTTTTTCACCTGTAAGATGATTTTATTGGCCTCAGTTGCTGAAGGCTTCTTCTTAGATTTAACTGTGACTCTTACTTTTTCACCATCTGCTCTTACTAATGCATCTTCATAGCCCATTGTTTTAATTAACGTTTCAAGAATTTCTTCTTTTTTGGCCGTTTGATTCAATTTATCCATTTGATCTTTTACTTTACTTCGCTCAACCGCAGGAATATCTGTGGAGGCAAGCTCCGTCGTTAGATCCTCTCGCTGTTCGCTCCTTAGGTCATCGAGCTTCATACGTAATTCTTCAAACGCTTCATCACCCGCAACAGTTGATACAATTGTTTTATCATCCTTAGCTTCCGTCTTTGTTTTACCCTGATTTTGATCTTTCGCTTTTTGCGAAACAGCAGCTAGATCATTACTCTTCTGTTCCGGAGAGGTAATGTAATAAACAGATAAGACAACTACTAAACTTAACATCGTTAATAACCAAACTGTTTGTTTTTTCAATAGCATATGAAAACACCCCTTTTATTTTTTAGGCATGACTGCAACTCGGTGGCTTGGTACATCTAAAGCGCGTGTAACTGCCTCTACAATCCACTTTTTCACTTGTATATTCTCTGCGCCTTTCGCAACCACTAGGACACCGCGAATTTCAGGTTTTTTCGTTTCTACTACAATCGGAACCTCTTTTTCACCCTCACGGATAATCACTAGTTGTTCATCAATTGAGGCTTCCTCAACTTTCCGTTCCCCACCTTCTCGATCTGTTTCTTCAGTCGTTTGTGATTTGGAAACCCTATTTTTTTCAAGTACTTTCTTATCAGTGGAATCAATATTGACAACAACTGTAACATCGTTAACCCCAAGCATTTCCTGAAGTGCTTTCTTAAGCTGAGTTTCATATTTTTCTTCATATTTATCCAATGCCTTATTGCTTGAGCCCTTATTTAGACCAAATGCCGGGACATCTTCGGAATCTACTTTTTCACTTGTCGCAACAGGTGTATCAGCTGAGTTCGAATCTGTTTTAAATACAATATTGCCAACAAGCATAAACGCTGCACCGATACATAGAACAACAAGCATATACTGGTATTTCCCTGGTTTCTTGTCAGATTTACCTTCTATTTTGAGCACCTTTTTAAGCCATGAAAATGGTCCTTGGTTGTTATTCATTTTGGTTATTAATCCCCCCTTCAATCGAAACTTCAACTGTTTTTTCAGTCACATTCCATTTTTGCGAAAGAAAAGCGGCAATTTTTTCAGCTTCTTCTGTTGAGCTTTTAGATGGAAGAGGTGTTTCTGTGTTAATTTCAACTTGTTTGATCGCTTCGACTGTCTTCACTTCATTTTCTGGTTGCTTCAGAAGAACCATAACCTTTTGGAGGTTGTCTGGGAATGCTTGGTCGCTTTCTTCATTTGTAGCTAGATCAATTTTTGCTATCTCCAATCCGTATTGTTCCATCAACTCCTCTTTCACGTCCTTTTTCAGTTGGACAGCCATTTCTTCTAAAATATATGCATGTTGTTGAGCTTGTATTTCTTTTTTCTTTAAATCTATTGAATTTTTCATATTTTTTTCACCAGGAGCTTGATATGAAGGGATCGAACCCATTGCCGATTCAAAATCCTTGGAAATCAATTTAAAGATAGGGGTAAGAATAATGGCAATTAAAAGGAGTCCTGTAACCATTTTTGTGTACTTTTGCATACTTGAATTGGGGAGGAGCATATCAATTACCGTGGCTAACAAGATGAAGAGAATAATATTCGTTACCCACTCTATTAAAAATTCCATATGAATCCCCCCTATCTCATCATCATCGTCAGATTTCCTGCCGCAACTATAACTGTTATACATAAAAAGAACATGAGTGAAACAATTCCTAAAGCTGCAAAGACATAAATGACACTCTTGCTAATAATATCCAAGCAGGTAATGATTGGCCCGCCGCCTAATGGCTGCAAGATAGCGGCAGCGAATTTATAGATAAAGGCAATCATTAAGATTTTAATAGCTGGGAAGGCTACAATGATAAGCAGAATACCAACACCAGCAATGCCTACTGTATTTTTTAATAGGACAGATGCACTAACCACCGTATCTGTAGCATCTGTAAACATCCGGCCGATAACAGGTATAAAGTTCCCCGTTACAAATTTCGCTGTCCTAATCGTAACACCATCTGTTACAGCAGCTGATGCACCCTGTACTGATATAACACCTAGAAACACCGTCAAGAAGAGACCCATTAACCCAATGCTCCAGTTTCTTAGCAGGGCAGCTAATTGTGACACTTTATACTGTTCTGACATCGTGCTTACAATACTCAACAAGGTGGCTAGAAACAGGAGAGGCAGGATAATATACTGCATGAATAAACCGCTTATATTCATTAAAAACAAGATCACCGGATGAAAGAAAGCTGCTGATATAAGACCGCCAGAGGCTGCAATTAATGCGAGTAACAGTGGAACAAGTGCTAGCACAAAGGAGATCATCGATCCGATTGCTTCATTTGTATAACTGATGGCGATATGGAAACTATTCAGGGCAATTATGACTAAGACCATATAAACGATTGAATATGCAACCTTGCTAATCGCGCTTTTCTCGAAGGCATTCTGCATCGATTGAAGGAACATACTAAAGATGGTTAGCATAATCAATGACCCCAGTAATTTCCCGTTAGAAACAAACTCTTGAAAGGCAAACTTTACTATCCCCAACCCCCATTGTTTAAATGAGAATTTCTTCTCGCCGCTAACAAAGTCATACAAGCTCCCCTTCTGGCTTTCTGGAAGAAATCCCCCGTATTTATAGGTAATGTCCTCCCAAAATTGTTTGAGTTCTGTAATATCAAGGGATTTAAGCTGGGCATCAACTAACTCCTGCGGAGAAAGAGGGTTTGGGTCTTTAGTTTCTTCGGCAGCTTGTACACCTGTAAAGGATAAAAAAAAGAATACAAGAACTATAATAGGAATAAACTGCAACCGCTGCTTCAATTCTATCTACACCTCTTTTTCAGGTTTGTCATCAACTAGGAATAAGTTTGATTATCGTTTCAATCAAAACAGTTAGAATTGGGATCGCCATAGCAAGGATAATAATTTTTCCAGCTAATTCAATTTTAGAAGAGAGTGCTCCCTGACCAGCATCCTTTGTAATCTGGGCGGCAAATTCAGCAATATAAGCAATTCCAATGATTTTTAAAATCGTTTCGATATAAACCATATTCACTTTTGCATTCACTGCCAGTTTCTCAAGCATATGAATGATTTCATAAATTTTATCCACCAAAAAAAGGAAAATGACACAACCTACAAAGACAACTAAGAGGAATGCAAAATTTGGCTTTTGTTCTTTCACAATTAAAGCTAGAAAGGTTGCAACAAGAGCTATGCCAACTATTTTTATGATTTCAATCTTAGGGACCCCCCTTCTATTGATATAAAAATACAGATTTAATTTTTTGGAAGAGATCATCCACAATGGATGCTACCTGAAATAATATATAGATAAACCCAAACAACGTTACCCATTGTGCGTATTCTTTTTTTCCCACCTGGTCAAGAACGGTATGCAAAAAGGCAACAACTATTCCCACACCAGCAATTTTAAAAATAATATCCACTTCTAACCCCATTGCATTTCCCCCTAAAATAATAAAATAATCAGTAATAATCCTGATAAGAATCCGAGACTCTTGATCATTTTTTCGTATGTTGCTTGGGCTTGAATTGCATCTGCCTCTTCTCTTTCAAGATGTGTTAGTGTCAGCATGATATGTTTTTGCTGGGACATACGATCATGTCGACCCAGGGTTTCCCCAAATTGCTTCATAATTTCAAATTCTCCCTGCTTTAATGCTGTAGAATTCCATATTTCTCTTAAACTCGTTTCCCAAGCGTCTCTTACTGTTGTTTCGGTGTCCGTTAATTTCTTGGAAAAGGACTCAAAAAAGGTTGAAAGCGGCTTTGAAAGCTGTTCTGCTAACCTTCTGGCTGCTTCATGTAATGGCGTATGACCGTACATTATTTCTGCTTCAAGGGATTGTAGTGCAGTCCTTAATGCCCTGAGCTGCCTTGGTCGTTCACTAAAACGTCTGGAAATCTCAAATCCGATCCATGTTGTTGCGACAATTATGAAAACAGCACCTATAAGCTTAATCATTTATGTCACTCTCACTTTTTGATTCATTTCTTTACCATTTCCATCTAAAATATGAGTAATAGTTCCCGGTCCTGATGCCCTGCTAAGCACAACAAAACGTTGAAAAATTTTTTGATCAAGAATCGTCCGTAAAGATGGTCTATTTCTAACTTCTTCAATGCTCGTCCCATGAGTGGTCATCATTAACTTTATTCCCGCATGAACAGCCTCTTGGATGGCTTCAGCATCTTCTTTCCGGCCTATTTCATCAACAACCAGAATATCTGGACTCATCGAGCGAATCATCATCATCATTCCTTCAGCTTTCGGACAGGCATCTAGCACATCCAAACGGTCACCAAAGGTCAATTGCGGTATCCCATTAACACATCCAGCAATTTCACTTCGTTCATCGACAATCCCTACCTTATTTGCCTGTATACCCCTTGCTAAGTAACCTGAGGATGCAATTCTTGCAATATCACGCAGTAATGTTGTTTTTCCAGTTTGGGGCGGACCAATCACCATCGTATGCATCCAATTTCCTTGATAGATATAGGGGATAATTGGTTCAGCTATCCCTACCTTTTCCCTAGCTATCCGAATATTAAAAGAGGAAATGTCCCTGATCGCCTTGACCTTTCCACCCTCAAGGATCACCTTACCAGCCAGCCCAATCCGATGGCCCCCGGAAACAGTTATAAATCCTTGCTTAAGTTCCTCTTCGAGGGTATAGATGGAGAAATGACTTATTTTATTCATTAGGTGAAAAGCATCATCAGGCTGGACAATATACGGTAAAAACCTGGGTGCGCCTTTCATTGTCATTTCAATCGGTCGGCTAATTCGTATGCGGATTTCTTCCAGTTCTTCTTTTTGGTTAGGAGGGATTTTGCTGATTAGGTCGGCTATATTTTTTGGTAAAAAGTTTAGGATCGTTTCCACGTGTGCAACCTCCTCATATTTGCCTTTCTCATTATTTAAAATGTATGCCTGCTTGGTCACATTATGACTTTCAAAACTGTCATTTCTTTTCTATTTTCTGAGATGAATGCTAGAACAAAAATAAGATAAGTAGAAAGGGATAAATTTTAATGTCGGAACATTTTTGGAGGTCAGTCGTATTTTAAAGAAAGAATAAACATAAAGGGGGAGAGGGAAGTGTACAATTACCATCCGTTAAATCGAAATGGATCACCTCCCAAGGACTATTTAATTAAAGTGTCTGGTGAAGGAGAAATGGCAATCCAACCTGACTCCGCTTCGGTAAACCTAGGAATTATAACGGAGAGCAAGCAGGTAATAACCGCTCAGCAGCAGAATTCTCTTGAAGTAACAAAGGTAATCGACTCTCTTATTTCACTGGGAATTACCAAGAATAATATACAAACCTTCGATTATCGAATTGATTCAGATTACGATTATGACCAAGGGAAACAAATATTTCGTGGTTATAAAATAACCCATATCCTGCAGGTAAAAATAGAGGACTTATCAATCGTTGGCAAGGTCGTGGATACCGCTGTTCAAAACGGTGTGAACTATGTATCTAACGTCCAATTTACAGTGAAAGACAAAGAGTCTTTTTATAAACAGGTCTTAGTTATGGCAGTAAATAATGCAATTGAAAGGGCTAAAACCATTGCAGGGACCTTAAATGTATCGTTAATCCTCACACCGAGGTTAATTATCGAAGGAGGCAAAACGGTCCAGCCTGTTTTTAACCAGCCTGGAGCTTTCGTGAAAGGAGCTGCCACCACACAAATTGAACCAGGACAAATAACAGTCAAGGCTGATGTGATTGCAGAATTTCACTTTAAACCATTTTAGAAAAAAAGCTGTGTAAAAGGACATTGTTGATTTAAACTAGCAAATTTATCAAAGCCAGATAAAAAAAGGATAGAACCTGAAATCAGGTTCTATCCTTTTTTGTGAGTTTTAGTTATCATATTTCTTTGCCCAATTATATAACTGCATTTCTGTAACTGGACCGTTAAAATGTTCTCTAATGATTCCTTGTTTATCAATCACAAAGGTTTCAGGCTGCCCTGTCACATTATACATTTTAGAAACCTTTGCATTATAATCAAATAAATAGTTCATTCCGGCTTTATTTTTCTCCGTTACTTTATTAATCTTATCCATTGTCTCGCCGCGATTAATCATAAGAAAATGATATTGATCACCATATTCTTTTTGGAAGGATTCTAGCTCTGGCAGCTCCTCTTTACATGGAGCACACCAACTGGCAAAATAGTTCAGAATAACCACTTCTCCCTTAAAATCGGAGAGCTTGGTTGTACTTCCATCCAAATTTGGCAACGAAAAATTATATGCCTTATCACCAACATCTGTATGTTCACCTTTTGTAACTAAACTATAACCAAAGAAACCAAACATACCAACAATAAGAATCAATACGAGTAATTTGATGACCCGCTTGTTCATCGTATTTCCTCCTGACACCAGTAAGGTTCTATGCAAAAGGCCTGTTTATGCTTCACAGGCCTAATTATTACTACTAGTTATTTTTCTAGTTGTTTTAAGAATTCAATTTCTTTCTTAAGCTTTGAGTGTCTTTTACCGAGTATTAACATATATCCAAAAATAACAACCCATGCAACAGAATAGGCACCATACATAAATTCAAAACCCATGATAAATTCCTCCTATTTTTCCAATTCTTCTCTTAATTTTTCTTTATAGCGCTCTACTTTAATTTTCATATATTCAAAAGAAACACCTTTATGAAGAAGGTATGAATATAGAATGGTAAATGCTGCAAGTGAAACAAACAACGCCACTAGCATAGAACTCTCAATACCTCCACCTTTTTGGGAAGGTCCCTCACCAAACACGATTGGGTGAAACTTTGTTTGCCACCAGCGAATCGCGAAAAATACGATTGGAACATCAGCAAACCCGATGATTCCAAATACAGCAGCAAGCCTGGCCCTTTTATCCCATACTCCATCCATTTGACGAATCATAATGTAGGCTATATAGATAAAGAAAAGAATTAACGTTGTAATTAACCGCGGCTCCCAAACCCACCAAGTATTCCATGATGATTTTGCCCAAATTGGGCCAGTTGTTAAGACAATAATCGTAAAGACCACACCAATTTCTGCAGAAATATAAGCATAGGTGTCAAATATTCTTTTCCGTTTGACTAAGAATAAAATACTGAAGACAAATGTCACAAAAAATGCCATGAACGCCAGCCATGCTGAGCTAACATGAAAATAAAAGATTTTTTGGGCTGCTCCCATCGTTACTTCTTCAGCAGAAAAGATAAAGATAAAATAAAGGGCAACCAACATGGAAATAACTGTAGCACCAAACAAAATCTTTGATAGATCTGGGCTCTTCTTAACAGTTAATTGAGATCCAGTAAGTACCGCTTTCTCTCGTTCGAGATTCATACTCATCACTTAAACCTCCAGCACATAATCAATTAATAAGAAACAAACAACAAAGAAGATAACATCGTACGCAGTGACCAACTGAATCCAAGCGACTGCACTTGAAAATTTCTCCATATTCGTTAAGATGATTCGAGTGGCTTGAACAACACCGATTAGGATTGGCGTTGTAATTGGAAACAGCAATAGTGGAAGCAGCATCTCACTGCTTTTGGAATTGGCTGCCAATGCCGCCAAGAATGTTCCAATGGCGATAAATCCAAAACTGCCTAAGAATACAACTAAGATAAAATAAGGAATGCTGCCAAAAAATTTGAAATCAAATAACAAAAATAAAAACGGGATGGAAACAAGTTCTACGATCAGCATCATCGCAAAATTGGCTAAGAACTTTCCTAAATAAATGCTCGCTGCCTCCATTGGTGCAACTAATAATCCTTGCATCGTATCATTTCTCTGCTCGGATATAAATGATCTGTTAAGACCTAAAATTCCAGCAAAGACGATAATGACCCAAATGACTCCTGGTATAACTGCTTTTGTTGTATTATTGGCAGGGTCAAAGGCGAAGCTGAAAACAACAATCACCAGACCAGCGAAAATAATTTGGGTCACCATAATTTGTTTTGTTTTTAATTCGGAATATAAATCCTTTTTTGCTAGTAAGAGGGCTGTTCGAAAAAGGTTCATGATACTCCCTCCACTAATTGCTCATATTTTTCAGAAACAAAACCTAAGTTTTGATTTTCAATCCTAAAATCATCGACGATCTTGCCATTTTTCACAATGATAATTCTGTCACAGATTTCAGCTGCTTGTTTGAAATCATGTGTAACCATTAAAGTAGTCGTGCCTTTTGCTTTCATGGAAAGAATAACGTTATTAAGTATGGTAATTGCTCCTTGGTCTAATCCTGTGTGTGGTTCGTCCAAAAGGAGAATTTCCGGTTCATGAACAATCGCTCGTGCAATCGCAATCCGTTGAATCATTCCACGGGAGAAATTCTTTACCGGTTCATTTAAAAAGAATGACAAACCTACTTCTTTGACAAGTGCAATCGCTCGTTGTTCAACATTTTTAACACCATAGATATTCCCAAAGAACACAATATTTTCTAATGGAGTGTAATGATCATAAAGCAAACTGGAATGGGGTAAATAACCCATTATTTTTTTTATTTCGATATGATTTTTTTTCAAATCCATATTATTAACCAATATAGACCCAGATGTAGGTTTTATTAAGGTTGCGAGTACTTTTAGAAGCGTACTTTTTCCGGCACCATTTGGTCCAAGGATGGCAACCGTTTCTCCTTTTTTGATTGAGAGGTCTACACCACGAAGGATGAGCTTATTATCCGCTTGCTTTGTTAGCTTTTTTATTTCTATCATTTGCAGTCTCTCCCATCCCAGCTACTACTCTACAAAATTTCGTAAGTTTAATTTTACTTGGACAAGATGCTGTTTATAAGCTTCTAGCTTTGCATGATATTCATCCTCTGAAAGCTTTCCATCTCCGAAGGATTCTTCCAATTCAATGATCTTATCCATTATGGCTTTTTGCTTTGCCATTAAAAGTTTAAATGCCTTCTCTTCTTTATCTGCTCCAAGTCTTTCCTCTTCCAGCTTTGATTTCCTTCTGAAATAGATATAATAGGAGATTCCAGCAATGACAATAGCTCCTATAATAATTAAAAAGACGTGTGGATCAAAGCGGTGTAGCGGGGACTGTGCCCATATTCTTAGATGACCTGGATTATGAAAAGCAGGCGCCGTGTGTGTAACCGAACTATTACTTTTATTAGTTGTTTCCGACTTTTTTGTCTCATTCGCTGCAGGCTGTACATCTGGCTTATAAACAAGTGTAAACGATTGGTTAGCTTTAATCCCTTCGATACTGTATCCAAAATAATTTTCGTCATCGAATTTGAAACTGCCTTGACTAGTTGCAACAGCCCCCTTAACTTCAATACTCCCTCTTCCTTCTGGAACGAGAATTTGCATCATTTGTACGTTGTAGTCAGCTTTTAAATTAATTTCTTTTCCCTTTGCTATCCGATAACTGTAAGGCAACACCATCGTTTGATTTCCTGGAATTGCCGTGGTTGTAATGAATCCTTTGTCAACCTCTTTAAAGGCAATTTTATTTTCTAAAAAGTTGAGATCCTCTGCTCCTTCGGGAAGGGTTACATTTAAGACCGCTTCACTTTTACCGTCACCTTTATATTCTTCAGCTGAGGTATTAGTATAATTAACCATATTCATCATATTCGTTGAGCCATCTTCTGCAGGGCTGACAACGATATAATGCATATCAATCGAAACCTTTGAATCAGAAGCTGCTAATCCATGAAATGGACTGAATAGCATCAGTCCGAGGAAGAAAACCGTGATTTTTTTGATCACTTTCCTTCCCCCTTTTTATTCTTATAAGTTTTCATTTGTGCTTCAATTTCTTTTTCAACTTCATCCATTAAATCTTTATCAATGTTTGTATCCATCAATTGTTCTTCTTCCTTCATAAGGCTGGCAACTTCTGTTTCGTATTGCTTCTTTAAAACTTTATAATCAGCGTGTGAGATTTTATCCATCTTGTACTCAAATTCTATTTCATTAAGTGTTGTTAATAGTGCTTCTTTCGTGGCGCCGATTTCCTGACCCGTTGAACTAACATGTAAATAAGCATCCCACTTAAATAACGGTGATAATATTAGAAACAGACAAGCTAGCGCAAATATGGTGGTAAAAATCATCGAGATGACTGTGATATCTTGCATTTTGTTCACATCCTAAAGATACTTTTTGCGTTCTTCATCAATCATGGAAGAAAGTATTTCTCCTTCTACTTCATCCTCGGTGTTCTGGTACTCAGCAACAGGTTCATCTGTGCCTTTTTTCTTAACCCATTTACGAATAACGAAATACAATGATATTCCCGCTGCGGCCAATACTACAAACGGGAGAACCCAAGCTGTTAAACTAAAACCGCTTTTTTCAGGTGAAGTCAATATTTCTTCACCATAGATATTGACATAATAGGCACGAATTTTATCCTTATCCCACCCCTTGTTCATCATGTCAACCAGGTCTGCTTTAAATTCTGTTGTAAGATTGCACGTATTCGGATCACATTCATAATGATCCTGACCACAGCCACATGTGCAGGCAAATTGCTGAGCAACGGCTTTGAATTCAGCTGATTTATAGTCAATCTGTTTTGCTGCTTCAACGCGAAGGAATGATCCTTGAAAGATGAACGCTATTATGAGAAGGCCAATATAAATTTTGTTTTTCATATTAAGACACCTCTCTGCGTACTCCTGTGTATCTCGGAGTGACATTTCCATATTTTCCATTCCAAACGGCGAACAGAGCGCCAATAACAATCATGAATGAACCAATCCATAACCAGTTCATCATTGGATTAATCTTTACAACAAATGTAGCTTTTCCATCATCTTCCCAGGCACTTAACACGATGTATATGTCTTCCTTAAGCGAAGATATAATCGCCACTTCGGAAGAAGGCTGTTCCCAGTTACCGTAAAATACCTTTTCCGGCTGGTAAGTGCCTAGCTTTTTACCATTTCTAAAAACGGTTACATCGGCATAGACGATATCATTAATGCCTTCTTTCTTCTGATCAAGCCGGTCGTAGTTGATACGATAATCCTTTAATTCAATTGACTGCCCTAAATCGACTGTTTTCATTGTTTGTAAATCATAATTCTGTGAACCAATAATCCCCATCGTAATGAAGGCAATACCAAGGTGAACGATGTATCCACCATACCTGCGGCGATTTCGAATCATCAAGCGGTACAGCGCCACTATTGGTGTTTCTTTAGTCATCTTTCTTCTAGCTTTTACACCTCTATAAAACTCTAAGAAGTGGGTAATTAATAATAGAATGATTACTCCATAACCAATGACTGCCCATGCTTTTTGAATTCCTAACACTACCATCAAAATCATGCCAAGAACAGCGAGGATAGCTGGAATCATGAAGTTTTTCTTAAGATTTTTCACGGTAGATTTTTGCCAAGCAAGCATGGGACAAACTGCCATGACAAACATCATTGATAATAGAATTGGTGCTTCCACTTTATTAAAAAATGGCAGACCAACCGTTACTTTTGTACCACGTACTGCTTCCGATACTAATGGGAAAATCGTGCCCCAAAATACGGCAAAGGCTGCTCCGACAAGTAATAAATTATTTACTAGGAAGCTGCTCTCTTTAGAAACAAAGGAATTAAATTCCCCTGCACTGCGTTTCAGCAGGTTGTAACGGCTCATTAACACATATAGTGCTCCGATGACTGCCACACCCATGAAGATTAAGAAGTATAATCCCAGGTTTGAATTTGCAAAGGCATGAACAGATGTCAGTACGCCGCTTCGCACTAAGAATGTACCAAATAGGGTAAGTGCATAGGAGACAATGATTAAGCTGATATTCCAAATTTTTAACATGTTTTTCCGTTCTTGAATCATAACGGAATGTAAGAAGGCCGTTGCTGTTAACCATGGCATAAAGGATGCATTTTCAACTGGATCCCATGCCCAGTAACCGCCCCAGCCAAGTTCAACATATGCCCATTGACCACCAAAGATATTTCCAAGACTTAAAAATAACCAGGCAATAATTGTCCAACGTCTAGTCATTTTAATCCAGAAATCATCGACATTTTTCAAGATCAATGCTGCCATCGCAAAAGCAAATGGAATGGCAAGACCTACATAGCCAAGGTAAAGTGTGACAGGATGAATGATCATTCCTGGATTTTGAAGCATTGGATTTAATCCTTTTCCTTCTATTGGAATCTCATTTAATAGAAGGAAAGGTTTTGCAACAAAACCTAAAATAAAAAAGAAGAAAACCGCATTTGCAAGTAAGATGGCCGATATGTATGGAATCATCGGGTTTCCTTTTAACTTCCGTGAGAAAGCAATCATACAAGTATAAAGAGTCAAGAAGAATGTCCACAATAACAACGAGCCTGCATTACCCGCCCATAGTGCGGTAAGTTTATAGATAATCGGTAGTTCACTGCTTGTGTAATCATGAACATATTCGTATTGAAATTGAGAGGTTGCTAATAGGTAGAACAATGAAAGCATTGCAAGTGATGAACATACTAATAATGCAATCAATCCACCTTTACCACTGTTAATAAACTTTTGATTTTTCGTGCTAATCCCCAACGTGATAATGAGGAGTGAATAAATTGCGATGGCTAAGCCTATATAAATCGTTGCGTTGGCAAATAAATACATTTCGTCACCTTCTTAAGTTAGCCTGTTATTTTTCATTCGGTGTTTTATTTAACTTATCTTTATGTGTCTCTGGATTATAATTTTTGATATCTTTTCCTTCATACTTAGAAGGACATCTAGTTTTAACTGTCTCTGCCACAAATGTATTCTTTTTGGTCGGAGCCCCTTGGAGAATAGTAATGACACCTTCTGCAAAGTTATCTGGTTTGGTACCATTATGAATAACATGCATTACATTTCCGTCGTTATCTTTAACATCAAACTTCAACTCAATTTTGTCTGGATTCCATTTAATTGAATCTTCAATAAGTAATCCTTCTACAGTTACAAAATCATCTTTATGTTGATCTTGAGTAGCCAAGAGCTCTTTCATCGTTAACTCAACACCACTTGAACCAGGAGTTGCTGCCATCAGAAGGAATACAATAGCGCCTGCAATAATAAACCCACCAAGCATGATAATCGTATTTTTTTTCATTCTTTTCACCTCATTAGATTAATTTTTTCATTTCTTCTTCGTACATTTCTTGGTCTATCTTTCCAGTTAAAAGTTTTTTGCGCAGTTCCTTCTTTTCTTCAGAATTCGCTGTTTTGTTGTCTTTTTTAACCGTTGGAGAAGGCTTCTTCGTTTGTTTTTTATTTTGACTGGCTGCCTTAGATGCTGATTGTTTATTTCCTTTTAAGCCAATGAAAACAAAGAGTCCGGCAATGATGATTGCAATACCGATGATCGATGCACCACCTAGCCCGATAATTGGACGTTTTGATGAATTAGTGGTTCCCCCGTTTTTCACAACTTGGTCTGTTGCAGTTACACCACTATGGTTTTCATCATTTGGTGGCTGCTTTTTATTAATCGCCTCCATTGTTGATTCAGTACCATCTTTCTTATATGAGAAAGAGTATTTCAAGCCAGCATCTGCCTTTACATTTTTGTATTGATAGTAATAGAGCTCTTCCCCATATTCATTTTTCGAATTATTTGCTGCTTTTGGCTCAATTTTTATTTCCTTTGCATCCATTGGAGCATAAAAGATAACATCTAACAGCTCGATATCAGCTTTATTTTTAAGTTCATATGTAAAGCTCTTGTTGTCCTTCACGTCAATTGACTTTGTATAGTACTCAATGACAAATTCGTAGGTTTCGTTATTCTTAATTGCTTTAGCTGGTTTCCAAGTAATGATCCCATTTTCTTTATCGACATCATAGGGACGCTGTACTTCAGGCTTATTTTTTTCTGGGAATTCTGCTACCAAGAAGGCTTCAAAGCCTTTTTCCATTGCTGGAACGGGAATCTCAATCTTCCCATCATAATCTTGACCACTTTTATTGGTAATTGTTCCGTACTGGCCCACTAGTAGAGAGGGAATATCTCGCGACCACCCTTCGGGATAATCAAACTCTGGCATTACCTGAATCTGCATTTCCTTAAAAGGAAATTTTTCTGCCTGAAAGGCTGTTTCTGCACTAGCCTTCGGGATGATGAAATTCGTTAAAAATGATACGATTACGAATAATGCCAACAACTTATTTTTAAGCATCTTAATCCTCCTTGACTTAAAAAACTTATCACTAGAAAGTACTATTTTTCACTATAGTCCTCTTTGAAATAAATATAATCTTTATCAATCCTTATTTGTTGATTCACTCTTGAACATTTTGTTAAAGGATAAAAATCGTTGCGGTTTCGACAAAAAACCACCACAAAATGTTCACAAATTAAAAATGGGCAAAAAAAACCTGTATCCTCTTGTAATGGATTCAGGTCTTTTATGCTGTATTCAGTTTATTTTTTCTCCAAAGATCGGATATAGGTGACAATATCAGTAATATCCTTTTTTTTGAGCTGGCGTGCGCCTTCAAGCCCCTTTAATGAAGGACCCATTCTAGTTTCTTCACGACCGTAGGCTGCATTAATCCATATTTGCTTATCAGTTGTATATTTCAGGTATTGTCGATTAGAGAGAGCGGTTCCCATTTTATCCTTACCTGTCCCTGCTTCACCATGACAATTGAGACAATATAAATTATATTGTGCTTTTCCATTTTCAGGATTACCTGATATCGTTTTTGGCACATCAAACTCGATTTCTTCTGTTTGCCAGTCTCTTATAAAAGCAACAAGATTTTTTAAATCCTTATCTGACATTCGAGGACCGTAAGCAGGCATGACTGTGCCTTCTCTTCCATATTTCACATAATTATACAGGTCTTTATCGGATACGGAGCTTAAAAAATTCTGGCTATTTAAAGCCGTCCCCGTTTTTGAGCCTTCTCCTTTTCCTGTTTCGCCGTGACAAAATATACAATTTTTGTTATATATCTTTTCACCTGCAGCAATTGCTTCTGATTTCTTGCTATCAAAAATATGGCTATTACTTAAACAGACAATAATTCCAATAATAATCAAAATGTAAAATCCGATTAGTATTTTCTTCATGGGTTACCCCTTAATTAGGTTCAGGTGTTGGGGTTGGCTCCCCAATATCTTTATATTTTTCTGTGATTAATTGATATATTTTATTCGTATTTTTTCCACTAAGATGCATTTCAACCGCATCTCGAGCAATATCAATGCAGGTGTCGCAAGATATTCCGTGAGAATCCCATTCTGTTACAGCATTGTCTTCACCAACTTGTTTGACAAAGCAATCTAGATTGCTCTTATGTCCTTCGACAACACATCCACAATAGCAAGGAACAGATGCTACGACTTCAGGATAAGTTGCAGCCATAACATAAGTTTCATTAATTTTTTCAGATGTATTCAGAACAAAATCAGGTAATGGCGAATGTTTTTTATCAAGTTTCCAACTTTGATCATTAAGTTTAGAACTGCAGCCAGCGGCTATAATTGCAAACAAAATCCCAAGGAACAAGAGAGATGTAATTCGTTTCATTTTCTGTAGCACCCCTTCCATTTTATTTTTTTACTATTTCAGTTTATCAAAAATAAATTAGTCAATAAGTAACTAATTCTTACTATTTAGTGAAGTTTTTAAGCAGACCGTTAGGGGGATATAAGCAGTTTTCATTAAGAATTGTTAAAAAAAGCCTTAATCCGACAATTTTCGGACTAAGGCTTTGAACTGATTATGCACGTGACACGTATGATCCATCAGTCGTATTGATAATTAACTTATCCCCTTGATTGATGAAGAAAGGAACCTGAACAGAAAGACCTGTTTCAAGGGTAGCTGACTTGGTACCGCCAGAAGACGTATCCCCCTTAATACCCGGTTCTGTTTCAGCAACCTCTAAAATTACATTGTTTGGTAATTCTACTCCAAGAGTTTCATAATTAAACATCATAATTTGTACTTCCATATTTTCTTTCAAAAACTTTAATTCATACTCAATGCTTGAAGCAGGAAGTTCTACCTGCTCGTAAGATTCCATATCCATAAATACATGATTATCACCGCTTGCATAAAGATATTGCATTTTACGGTTATCGATTTGAGCTTTCTCTACTTTTTCACCTGCACGGAATGTTTTTTCTTGAATTGCTCCATTACGAAGGTTACGAAGCTTGGAACGAACAAAGGCTGCTCCTTTACCTGGCTTTACGTGTTGGAAATCAAGGACACGCCATAGGCCGCCATCCACTTCAATTGTTAATCCTGTTTTAAAATCATTTACAGATATCATATTAAGATCCTCCTAAAAATCATTACAGTATAATTAGTTCTTTTGTAGAATGTGTGAGTGCTTCGTTATGGTCCTTTGTAATCAATGTATCATCTTCAATCCGAACGCCGCCGAGTCCTGGGATATAGATACCTGGCTCACATGTTACTACCATTCCAGGTTCTAATATTACATCAGACTTCATCGATAGACCAGGGCCTTCATGGATCTCAAGTCCGATACCGTGCCCTGTTGAATGACCAAAGTATTCACCATAACCTTTTTCTTTTATGTAGTCTCGTGTTATTGCATCTGCTTGCTTCCCTGTCAAACCTGGTTTGATTCCAGCCATTCCAAGTAATTGGGCTTCAAGTACAACTTCATAAATTTCTTTAAGCTTTGCGTCTGGCTCTCCAATCGCAATAGTCCGCGTAATATCAGAAACATATCCATTGTAGTAACAGCCGTAATCCATTGTTACAATATCCCCTGCTTCAATGACCTTATCGCTAGCAACACCATGTGGAAGTGCTGAGCGATGACCAGAAGCAACGATTGTATCAAATGAAGAGGAAGTGGCACCAGCTCTCCTCATAAAGAACTCTAACTCATTAGATACTTCTAATTCCGTTTTTCCTGGACCAATGAAGTCTAAAATATGTTTAAATGCAGCATCAGCAATATCAGCTGCTACCTTTAATATCTTAATCTCTGCATCAGTCTTTATCAAGCGTAACTTTTCGATTACACCAGAAAACGGAACTAGTTCAGCGTCAACTTCTTTATCATATAATTTAAAGGAGGAGTAGCTTAGAAAATCCTCTTCAAATCCCAGCTTTTGAATTCCAAGGTTCTTCACTTGTTGTGCAACTTCTTCAGGAATCGTTCCGGTTATTTTTATAATCTCGAAACCTTGGCATTGTTTTGTCGCTTGTTCAATATAGCGGAAATCCGTAAGAAACAAAGTTTTTTCCGCACTAATTAAAACTACACCGGCAGAGCCAGTAAAGTTTGAAATATAGCGACGATTATATGAGCTAGTGATCAAAATTCCATCAATTCCAAGTGTTGAAAAATTAGATCTTAGTTTTTCTATTTTTTCCATTGCTCTCCACTCTCCTTTTCAAATCCATATGAGGACAAAAATATTTTATCATAACCTACTTCATCCGACTAATCGTAACTTAGGAGGACTCCTCTTTCACTTGCTCGTTATTATTTTGATACTCATAATTTATGGAATATCCAATAAAGATTCCATATACGATATAAATACAAACGGATGTAATGATCGTATCTCTTTTTAGATCAAAAAATGGTTTAATACCTGGAAATAGTGGATTTAGAATAAAGAACACCACCAAAAACAATACAATTCCATAGCCAAGTCCAAACCAAAACCCTGTGAATTTCCTCAGCACTGCATAGTAAATAAATGCTGCTATCACGGAACATATTCCAATTAAAATAATGGAAATGACGGTCCCCAGCCATTCGTATTTCCAATGCCCTAGTGCCCATGGCTCTAGAATGACATTGGGACGAATTTCTGTAAAACTTAAGTAGGACGCTATGCAGCCAATCAATCCCCAAAACAGACCTCCAAATAAACCCGTCCAAAATACCATTACCGAAAAGGACATGGGCTTAGGATAATTTCCTAGTTTCTTCTCAATCGCCATTGTAACAACCTCCGTTTACTTTCTGTTTATTCGGGAAGTGCCCTTTTTACTGTTATATATACTTGATATGCTGTCCTATAATTGGGACAACAAAAGGCCATTATAAATTCCATTTCTTATTATGTCCTTTGGTATTCAATCCCTTACATATAAAAAAACTTTTTAATTGGAAATATTATGTCATTCCTAGAGGTTTTTTTGTTTTTCTAGTAGAATAGAATTAAGTACATACAGATTTTATCTTTCAGCTGTTGTGCAACTATAGATTAGGTTGGTGTAAAGTATATGTCCAATTCTCAAAAACCCGTTTATGGCGGCCAAGCGGTTGTCGAAGGTGTTATGTTTGGCGGAAAACATCATTATGTTACCGCGGTACGCAGGAAGGATCAATCTGTTGAATATTTTCATTTACCTCGTAAAGCAAATCCTTATTTTACAATCCTAAAGAAAATCCCATTTCTGCGAGGGATTATCGCAATTATTGAGTCGAGTGCAAATGGATCGAAACATTTAAACTTCTCGACGGAAAGATTTGATGTGGATCCAAAAGAAGATGAAATTATAAAAGAAAAAGAAGTCTCTAAATTGACCATGTACCTTGGTGTTGCTGCAATTGGTGTTATTTCATTTTTATTTGGTAAATTTGCTTTTACACTGATCCCTGTGTTCCTTGCAGTTTTGACAAAACCAATTTTTCCATCGCATTTTGCTCAAGTGTTAGTGGAAGGTTTTTTTAAACTAATTTTATTAATTTCCTATATTTATTTTGTTTCACTTACTCCATTGATAAAAAGGGTGTTTCAATATCATGGCGCCGAACATAAAGTAATAAATACCTTTGAAGCTGGGGTTGAGTTAACCGTTGAAAATGTGCAGGCTCATTCCCGTCTGCATTACCGCTGTGGCAGTAGTTTCATCCTGTTTACAGTCTTTGTTGGTGTTTTTGTCTATATGCTGGTACCATCAACTCCGCTTTGGTTACGGGTGGCCGACCGTCTCCTCTTAATTCCTGTGGTTTTGGGTATTGCTTTTGAAATCCTTCAATTAACTAATAAACTTAAAGATATTCCAGTTTTAAAGTATCTAGGTTATCCTGGTCTTTGGCTGCAACTAATAACAACGAAGGAACCACAAAATGATCAAGTCGAAGTGGCAATACTTTCTTTTAACGAATTATTAAGAAGAGAAAAGGAATCTGAGTACTCGGTTAAAAGCGAAGAAATTGTCTAAATACTTGTTTTATCGTGTTTAAAAGAATAAAAAAATGCTTAAGATGCTCTTAGGGAGGTGGCTTTCTTGAAAAATCGGACATTTGTTAATGTTGTTGTTGGGGGACTTATCATTCTTGCTTTACTTGGCCTTGTTGGTTCATTTACAGCTAATCCGGCCGGTTTCATTCAGAGAATAGCTGTCATCGCATTGATTGTTCTAGCCGTTTATTTCCTAGTACGGAAGTTTTCCAAATCAAACCCTCAGAAAAAAGAGCAGCGTGCATTTCTTAAAGCCGCCAAAAAATCAAAAAAACGATTACTGCAAAAGGGTGGAGACTCAACTGTAAAAACCTCCACTCTTGGGACGCTAGCATCATTAAAGAAGAGCAACAAGACAAAAAAGAAATCTCCTGCTCACTTAACTGTTATCGACGGCAAAAAGGGTAAAAAGAAAAATCGAGCGTCTCTATAGGCGCTCGATTTTCTTTTTACCCTATTGTAATCCGTATTAGTATCCCCATGTCTTCAAAAATTGTTTTGCTCTCTCTTTTCCTAGATTGAACAACTCATGTTTCTTCTCCTCTGTTAAATGGAATTCTGTTGATAACACACCCTCGGTCGGTATAAAGATAATGTTCTTTACATGTTTTTTAGAAATGTACCTAGAATCGTGTGCATCCTTCATCGTCTCAAATAGGGCTCCAAATAGTTGAATCGCATTTTTTATTTTATGTTTTTCAGTTTCATATTCACTTGGGCTTAATTTAATACCGAGGACAGGTCTTACCTTTTGTGCATTTTCCTTATCAAAAAGCCACATAGGAAAATTGCTTAGGACCCCTCCATCAACTAAAATGTTCATTCCATCCATTGTACGCATTTTAACAGGTTCAAAAAAATATGGGATACTGCAGCTGATTCTAATCGCTTTTGCGATTGGAAATGAACCAGGTGAAATGCCGTATCTTTGTAAGTCATCAGGTAAAACAATCATTTGCCCATTTGAGAGGTCTGATGCAATTACTCGAAGTGCCTTCGGGGGCAAATCAGCGAATGTTCTTAACCCTTTGGCTTCAAGTTTCTTACAAATCCATTTTTCAAGTTCATTGCCTTTATAAAGTCCTAGCTTCCAATAGACAAACAGCCATTTTGCAAAAGGGAATGGGATAATTGATTTGCGGGCATCCATTATTTTTGAGAGATCCAACTCGTCGACCAATTGGAAGATTTCTTTACTTGTGTAGCCAGCGGCAATCAATGCTGCAACAATCGATCCTGCACTC
Source organism: Bacillus sp. ISL-75 (assembly GCF_018613095.1). NCBI lineage: Bacteria > Bacillati > Bacillota > Bacilli > Caryophanales > Bacillaceae > Bacillus > Bacillus sp. ISL-75. The sequence goes on along the minus strand of NZ_JAGGQX010000014.1, from coordinate 52,385 downwards.
GTTCCCGCCACTCTGACAAATCGCAAACCTTTACTTTCTATTTCTTCGCAGGCTCCAATAAGTGCAAACCCTTTTATTCCTCCTCCAGAAAAAACGCCGTCTATATACATGGCAGCCACTCCCAAAGATGTACTCGTTTTTACATCTTTAAGCGGTTATTTTAATAAATAGTACCAAGGACAAGTAGAAAATTTATTATATATAAAAAAGAACATCGTCATTAAACGATGTTCTTGGTCAATAACTATATTGAAAACGCTTAGCTTTTCATTAAAAACGTTTTGCTCCAATGTATCTTGGTTTCCAATAACTATTGCTTGTATAAGCGATTGAAACTCCTTTTGAAGATGCAGCCTGAATCATTTTTCCGCCACCAATGTAAATCGCAACGTGAGTAGGTCTGCTTGCCTTATTCGGTGCAAAGAACATCAAGTCTCCTGTTTGTAAAGAACTAACACGATATCCTTGCTTGTAGTACATATCAGCTGCCGTCCGTGGCAATACTTTTCCAGCCTTACCGTAAGAATACTTAACCAAACCAGAGCAGTCGAATCCTTTAGGTGTTAATCCACCCCATCTATATGGAACACCAAGATTTGCTTTTGCAACTGAGATTGCTTTTGTATGGTAATAGGCCGCTTCCGCTTTATCACCCATAGTGGTAAACAATGAACTTAGAATAATTGTCATAGCCATGGTTGCAATGATTTTTTTCAACATATTGTTTAATCCCCCTGCGTGCTTCGTTACTCATAATATACAAAAAAAGAGTAACATGGACGTAACAGGTAGATTACAGTTGTATTACAAATTTCGACTTCGTTCTACTTCAATTAGCAAAATATGCTAAATATGATGCAGTATAGTGTAACTTTCAGGGACGGATATTGACCTTAATAATACAAAAAAAGGGGGATTTTCTCCCCCTCTAATAAATACGTATTATAAACCACATTTTAATTGAGCGCCGCAGTTTGCACAGGTATTGCAGCCACCCATTTCTTTTACTTTTCCAGTCCGGCAGACAGGGCAAGTGTTACCGACTTCAGAGCCGATCGTTACACTTGTTGAGCGGAGTTCACTGATTGTATCAACAAGGACAACATGCTGCTTCGGTTTTTCATTAAAAATTGATAATTGTTCATTGGTGTTTTCTTCAGCTTTTAGTGTTAGTACCTGAGAATCGCGTGACCCATCAACATAAACAGTTCCACCTTTTGCCCCGCCGCGGTACAAACGCTGATAAACTTTTTCGACCTGCTCTACACTATAACCTTTTGGTGCGTTGACAGTTTTACTGATAGAACTATCTATCCAGCGCTGGATGACACATTGAACATCCGCATGGGCTTCAGTTGAAAGCTCCATCGATGTAACAAACCAGTGCGGAAGATTGTTTTCATCTGCTTCTGGGTGCTGATCCAAGTATTCTTTCACAATATCCGCTTTAACTTCGATAAATTTACCGAGGCGTCCGCTACGGAAATAAGAGAATGAGAAATAAGGCTCAAGTCCGGTGGAGACACCAACCATTGTTCCTGTGGATCCAGTTGGTGCCACAGTTAGTAAATGGGAATTTCTAATTCCGCTTTCTAAAATAGATTGGCGGACATCTTCAGGCATTTTTTTCATAAACCCTGTATTTATGAAGGCCTGTCTTAATCGATTGGTTTCTGATGTTGTTTCACCAGTTAAGAATGGGAAACTTCCCTTCTCTTTTGCCAATTCAATTGATGTTCTGTATGCAGTAGTTGCAATTATTTCAAATACTTGATCAACGAGTTCGTTTCCTTCTGGTGATCCATACTTCGTTTCACAATAAATCAGCATGTCATGTAAGCCCATGACTCCAAGCCCTACACGTCGTTCACCAAGGGCCTGTTTTTTATTTTCTTCTAGGAAGTATGGGGTTGCGTTAATGACATTATCCTGCATCCGTACGCCCACAGCTACTGTTTTCTTAAGCTTTTCAAAATCAACAGTTTTTGTGTCCTTATCAGCCATCTCAGCGAGATTGACTGCAGCAAGATTACAGACGGAAAATGGTGCAAGAGGCTGCTCTCCACATGGATTTGTTGCAACAACTTGTTGTCCATATGCTTTTGCATTGGTCATGTCGTTTGCGTTATCGATAAAAAATATTCCCGGTTCAGCTGAGTAGGTCGCGCAAATATTGATTAGGTTCCAAAGTTCTTTTGCTTTGAACTTTTTGTACACTCGTACTTTATGCCCTTGTTTTTCCCACTCGCGAACGTCACCAACTTTATGCCATTCTTGGTTGTAAATCTCCATTTCCTCTTGATCATATTGTTCAACATACGGGAAGCGGAGTTCGTAGTCACTATCGGTTTCTACAGCATCCATAAATTCCTTTGTTAAACAGACAGAGATGTTCGCACCTGTAAGGAACTCTGAATTGTGGACAGTGTAATTACCGCCAGTTAATAATTTCTCTTCTGCATCTGCTATGATGTTTTCATCAAATCCACCGAACCCAGGAATGTTTTTATAATTTACAATTCCTTGGTACATTGCTGTTTCTCTTAGAGTTAGAGGGGTGAACTTTAACTTATCTTTAGCAAGTTTTTTAATCGTTTCATCATTTGTATTTTCAATCAAGAATCGTAAAATTCTAGGATTTTGCATCTTAGAAATAATAAATTCAATAATGTCTGGATGCCAATCTGCCAACATGATCATCTGAGCTCCGCGTCTTGATCCGCCTTGCTCAACCAAATGAGTCAATTTCGCAATATCATCCAGCCATGAAACCGATCCAGATGATTTACCATTGACGCCTCTAGCCAGTGTATTTCTCGGTCTCAGCGTCGAGCCATTTGTTCCAACACCGCCGCCTCGGCTCATAATCTCCATTACCTGCTTACGATGATCAGAGATACCTTCACGTGAGTCAGGAACAAACGGCATCACATAGCAATTAAAGTATGTTACATCAGTATCTGCCCCAGCACCGTAAAGAACGCGACCCGCTGGAATGAAGTTCATGTTAACAAGCTCTTGATAAAACCTTTCAGTCCATTCTCTTCGCTTCTCTTCCGTCTTTTCAACAGAAGCAAGACCAGTAGCATTACGCTTCGCAATTTGCTCATAGAAGAGCTCCAAAGGCTTCTCAATTACATCTAAGGATCTGACTATCACACCAGTACTAGCTTCCTCAGGATCATCGAGTACTCCCCTGAATTCCTCTTCGACTAAAACTTTCGCTTTTTTCTTTTCCCAGTCTATTTCCATAATATAGCCAAGACCACGAGCTGGAAATTTCGGATCTTCTTTAATAGTTAAAACAACAAAGTCGCCGTTTGTAAGAGTAATTTTTGCAGTATCTTTAAAGGTATAGCGGTCCAACATGACCAAACGAGAAACACCCTTGTGAGTTATTTTCATATCTGGGGTAACTGGATGCACCTGGGGGAATAATTGAATATCCTCATTCAACCTTTCAAAATCAATATTCATTGTTTGTCTAAAAACTACAGACATTAGAACAACTCCTTCTTAAATAAAAATCCACCTATTGTGCTAAATCTAGCAGGTTTACGCTATATCTAGTTGGTTTGTATTTTTAGGTTATCATAGCCCACCTGAATAAATCAACTAAATATCAATATATAGTACCGAAAATATTTTCGACACCACTATATATTGTATGTCAAGCAAACTATAATTATTTTGTCAAACTTAAAAAATAATAGAATTAAAAGTAATCAATAGCTTTTAATAGATTTTCGTCAGAAAACAGGAAAATTCAACAAATTTCGCGGTTTGCTTCTTTACATTAATCGTTAAGGCAACAAAAAAAGACGGCGAATTCGCCGTTTCTAATTATCTTTTATAATTCCATTCATCACTTTCATAGCGATCTTTTGCAATCTTTTCAACATAAGCTAGTTCTTCCTCGGTTAATTGATAAGTTTCAAGCTCAATATTTAGACCCTCAGCAAAGCCTTTATAAAAAGCTTCCTTTGCTTCCTCAAGTGAAATTCTTCTTGGACTAATGTTGTTGATAGCAACCGCTTTATCCTTAAATGCTTTTCTCATACGTTCCTTAACTCTCTCACTTGGATATTTAAATAAACTAAATAGCTTATCTTCATCTAAATCTAACAGAATGGAGCCGTGCTGTAGAATTACACCCTTTTGTCTCGTTTGTGCACTGCCGGCAACCTTCCTGCCTTCCACCACAAGCTCATACCAGCTTGGAGCATCAAAGCATACTGCAGAGCGAGGGTTTTTCAATGCATCCCGTTCTTCTGCTGTTTTTGGAACAGCAAAATATGCCTCAAGTCCTAGCTGGTGAAAACCTTTTAAAATTCCTTCAGAAATTACTCGGTATGCCTCTGTAACAGAATTAGGCATTTCTGGATGTTCTTCAGAAACGATGACACTATAGGTAAGTTCATGCTCATGCAGAACGCCACGTCCTCCTGTAGGTCTTCTTACGAAACCTAATTGGTGTGCCTTAACTGCTTCCATATCAATTTCTTTCTCTACTTTTTGAAAATATCCTACTGATAGCGTTGCCGGATCCCAGCCATAGAAACGAATCACTGGAGGAAATTTCCCTTCACTATGCCAATCAAGTAACGCTTCATCTAAAGCCATATTAAAAGATGGTGAACTATTTCCAGTATCAATAAAACGCCAAACTTCTTTTTTCATTCTAAAACCTCATTTTTTTATAATTATATCGTATTTAAGTCTACCAAAATCTGATATAGATTCAAAATAAGATGTTTCTGCTATAATTATTTAGGCAATATCAAAAGATTTTTTTGCATTCATCTTTATCTTTATCGGATTGACTTATATAATAAATACTAGTGCAGGAAAGCTTGAAAGGAGCAAAAAGAAATTGAGTTCACTTTATCCATTATTAATCATCATTGTAGCAGTTATCATTTATTCCGTTTTTACATTTTTCTATCAGAAAAGAATTGTTAAAACGGTAACAGAAGAAGACTTCCGTGCGGGGTACAGAAAGGCACAACTAATAGATGTTCGTGAAGCAAACGAATTCGAAGGCGGCCATATTTTAGGAGCACGTAATATCCCAATGTCGCAAATGAAAATGCGTATGAAAGAAATTCGTTCTGATATGCCAGTATATTTGTATTGCCAGAGTGGAATGCGCAGTGCACGTGCAGCCCAATTCTTACACCGAAAAGGCTATCGAGACCTTACTCAGCTACAAGGCGGGTTCAAAAAATGGTCAGGTAAAGTAAAAACTAAGAAATAAGAAATCATTAAAGGTTCCGGATTCGGAGCCTTTTTAATTTCAAAAACTGCTACAGAACAAAAGGCGCAAGCGCCCGTTTAGCTGTGTATGGACTGGAGCGCTCCAACTGAGATAAAGGAAACACGGAGAGCGTTAGCGCATTCGTGCTTGACTTATCGTAGGGCGGAGAGTGAAGTCCACTAGCAGCTGGGCGCTGGAGCTGGATTCAGAGAACTATTTTAAGTTGTCCACAATAAATAATTTTATAATCTCCTATCCAACAAGATAAAAGGTCAGATTATTTTTCGAATCTGACCTTTCCATTTATTAAGCTTCTTGGTATTTCAAAACTGGTTTACGGGCTGCTTTTGTTTCGTCCATCCGGCCGACCACTGTTGTATGTGGTGCTTCTTGAACGATTTCTGGATTTTCTTCCACTTCTTTAGCAATTTGGATCATAATATCGATGAACGAATCCAGTGTCTCTTTTGATTCGGTCTCAGTCGGTTCAATCATAATACACTCTTCCACATTTAATGGGAAGTAAATGGTTGGTGGGTGGTAGCCAAAATCAAGCAGACGTTTCGCAATATCCAATGTACGAACGCCTAATTTTTTCTGACGTCTTCCACTGAGTACAAATTCATGCTTACAATGTCTATCAAATGGTAGATCATAATATTCAGCAAGTCTTCTCATCATGTAGTTCGCATTTAATACAGCGTACTCTGTTACCGCTTTTAAGCCATCTGGTCCCATCGAGCGGATGTATGTGTAAGCACGAACATTGATTCCGAAGTTTCCGTAATATGGCTTCACACGGCCGATTGATTGCGGGCGGTCATAATCAAGGACATATTCTTCGCCTTGCTTTGTGATAATCGGCTTCGGTAAGAACGGGATAAGGTCTGCCTTCACCCCGACAGGACCGGAACCAGGGCCACCGCCTCCGTGTGGGCCAGTGAATGTTTTATGAAGATTTAAGTGAACAACATCAAATCCCATATCTCCAGGTCTTGCTTTTGAAAGAACGGCATTTAAGTTTGCTCCATCATAATAAAGCTTGCCACCGGCTTCATGGACAATTTCAGCCAATTCAAGAATGTTTTCTTCAAATAGTCCAAGCGTATTCGGGTTGGTTAACATTAATGCAGCAGTATCTTCGCCAACAACCCTTCTTAAATCTTCAAGGTCAACAAGACCATGTTCATTTGATTTAACGGTAATTGTTTCTAGACCAGCAATCGTAGCGGAAGCTGGGTTCGTACCATGAGCAGAATCAGGGACGATTACTTTTGTACGGTTCATATCACCGTTAGCCTCATGATAAGCACGGATCATCATTAAACCTGTCCATTCCCCATGAGCCCCTGCCGCAGGTTGCAAGGTCACTTCATCCATACCTGTTATTTCGATTAAATGCTCCTGCAAATCGTATAAAAGTTCAAGAGCACCTTGAACAGAGCTTTCATCTTGCAGCGGATGTACATGTGCAAATCCGTTAAAACGCGCTACATTTTCGTTGATTTTCGGATTATATTTCATCGTACACGAGCCTAGTGGATAGAATCCTGAATCGACGCCATGATTTCTCCTCGAAAGGGCAGTGTAGTGGCGCATAATATCAAGCTCCGAAACTTCAGGAAGTTCAGGCTCTTCTGTACGAAGGTAACCATCAGGAAGGAGACCGCTGAGATCTAGTTCCGGTATATCCATTTCCGGCAGGCTGTAGCCGATGCGGCCTGGTGTACTAAGTTCAAAAATGAGTGCCTGGTCTTGATTATGCATGGAAATCCCCCAATTCTTTCACTAGAGTATCAATTTCTTCCTTCGATCTTTGTTCTGTTACAGCAATCAGCATATGGTTAGCCAGTTCTGAATAATCACGCCCTAAATCATAGCCCCCGATTATTCCTTTTTGTAAAAGGTTTTGGTTGATTTCTTTTACAGGCTTAGTTAATTTCACAACGAATTCATTGAAGGAATGGCCATCATAAACAACTTCAAAGCCAGCTTCCTTAAAAGCATTTTTCGCATAATGAGCTTTTTGCAAGTTGGCCGCAGCCATTTCCCTGACACCCTTTTTACCAAGTGCGGTCATCGCTACAGATGCAGCGAGGGCATTTAATGCCTGATTGGAGCAAATATTTGATGTAGCTTTATCACGTCGGATATGCTGTTCACGAGCTTGCAGTGTTAAGACAAAACCGCGGCGTCCTTGGTCATCCGTTGTCTGTCCAACAAGACGGCCTGGAACTTTCCGCATTAACTTAGTAGTGACAGCAAAATATCCGCAGTGCGGTCCGCCAAAGGCAGTTGGGATCCCAAACGGCTGCGCATCACCAATAACGATGTCAGCACCAAATTTACCTGGAGGTGTTAATACCCCAAGGGACAGTGGGTTACTTGAAACTACAAACATGGACTTATTTGCATGAATGATTTCCTCAAGCTCTTTTAACGGCTCGACTCGCCCAAAGAAGTTTGGATATTGGACGATAACGGCTGCAACATCTTCATTAACTAGTCCTTTTAATGCGTCTAGATCTGTTACACCATCTTTGACTGGTACTTCAATCACATTGAGGTACTGACCCTTTGCATAAGTTTTAAGAACATCACGTGATTCTGGATGTACCGCACTGGATACAACTATTGTTTTTCGTTTGGTATGGCCTGCACTAAGCATCGCTGCTTCAGCAAGTGCAGTTCCGCCATCATACATCGATGAGTTGGCAACATCCATTCCCGTTAACTCACAAATCATTGTTTGGAATTCAAAGATAGCTTGAAGTTCACCTTGTGAAATTTCTGGTTGATAAGGTGTATAAGCTGTATAAAATTCTGATCTAGAAATAACATGGTCGACAATTACAGGCATGTAATGGTCATAAACACCTGCACCTATAAAAGATACGTTTCTTTTCAGGTCAGCGTTCCGACTAGCCATCTTAAAAAGCTCTTTCATTAAGTCCGTTTCAGACTTGGCCGCTTTTATATTGTACTCACCCTTAAATCTTACTTTCTCAGGGATATCGCTAAACAGTTCATCAATAGAGGAAACACCAATTGCCTCAAGCATAGTCTTCTTATCTTGTTCAGTCATAGGTAAATAGCGATGTTTCATAAACCTAACTCCCTTCTCTTATTTCTTTTCTTTTTTATAAAAAGGTGTTGGAACTACAGTAGCTTTTAAACGTTTGCCGCGAATTTCAACTTCAACTTCGGATTCAAGACCCGTAAATTCTGCATTGATTAGGGCAAGACCTATATTCCTTTTTAACGTTGGTGATTGCGTTCCAGTTGTAACCTCACCAATTAACTGATCACCTTTATAAACAGGGTAGCCATGACGTGGAATCCCGCGATCAATCATTTCGATTCCTACCAATTTTCTTGTTAAGCCCTTTTCTTTTTGTTGGATTAACGCTTGTTTCCCGATAAAGTCATCTTCTTTGTTTAATTTCACAGCGAAACCAATTCCAGCTTCTAGTGGTGAAATTTCTGGAGATAGTTCTTGACCATAAAGTGCTAAAACTGCTTCAAAGCGAAGTGTGTCGCGTGACCCTAATCCACATGGGATTACTCCATCTTCTTTACCTGCAGTTAAAATGTCTCTCCAAAGGTCCACAACATCTTCTGCATCGCAATATACTTCAAAGCCATCTTCACCAGTATACCCAGTTCTTGATACAAGTGCCTTTTTCCCATTTAGGATTACATCTTGTTGGAATTTGAAAAAGCCAATTTGGCTTAAATCATTATCTCCCGCAAGCTTTTGCAATACTTTTTCCGCAAGTGGTCCCTGGATAGCCAGCTGTGCTGTTTTTTCCGATAAGTTTTCTAAAGAGACATCACCAGTTAAATGGTCTTCAAGCCATTTGTAATCTTTTTCAATATTTGATGCGTTTACTACTAAAAGGTAATGATTGTCTTCGATCTTATATACAAGCAGATCATCAACAGTACCGCCATTTTCATAACACATGGCGGTGTACTGGGCACCTCCATTTTTTACTTTTGATATGTCATTAGTCATCATTTTTTGTAAAAACGCTAAGCTATTAGTGCCTTTTACTTCTATTTCACCCATATGGGAAACATCAAATAAACCTGCACTAGAGCGAACAGCTTCATGCTCTTCTTTAATGCTAGAGAATTGAACCGGCAGTGCCCAACCTCCAAAATCAATGGTTTTTCCACCCCATTCTTTATACACATCAAAAAGTGGAGTTCGTTTTAATTCAGACATTCTTAATCCCCCTTCAATCTTTGGCGCAAATTATTCATTAGATAATATAAAAAAGGACAGAAACCTCCTATGAAACGTAAGAAGGTCTCTGTCCTTGCACCTGAAAGTTTACCTAAAAAGGCTTTCCCCTTTGGTGGCTGCTTAAAGCTAGCAGCGCTCTCCAGAGCTGCGTCCTACAAGAGTTCTTTTGCCTGAGAGATTCACATTTCTGCTTGCTCCTTCGGCGCTACATAAGTAGTCTCTCCCCTTGTTATCATTCGCATTATAATATTATCTAAACTGGTCATACTAATTATACTTATAAAATAAATTACCTTATTAAAATATTTAAAACATTCAAAGCTAATATCATCCTACCATTAAAATAATACATTGAGCAATAACTTTATTAGAAAAGCAAAAAGCTGGAAATTGAACAAAAAGGAGTTGGAACCATGTCGATCGAAATTGAATTTGATTCCTCCTGGAAGGATGATTTTTTACATAGAATTGAAAACGATGGTCCATGGGGGAATTGGGAACTTTTTAAACTAGCAATTGGAGTTGAAAAACATCTCGTCATTCCAGATTTCAAGGGTTTATTAGCACCTAGCCATTTACCCAATCTAACCCCACTTCCTCACCAGCTTGAAACAGCAAAACAAGTAATTGAAAACATGAATGGGAAAGCCATCCTTGCCGATGAAGTAGGACTCGGAAAAACGATTGAGGCCGGGCTGATTCTAAAAGAATATATGATTCGTGGATTGGTGAAAAAGGTATTGATTCTTGTCCCTGCATCCTTAGTTACTCAATGGTCGATGGAGTTGAATAGCAAATTTTTCATTCCAGCCATTTCACAAAGGAAAAGCTATGTGTGGGAACAGTGTGATGTTGTCGTTTCGTCAATTGATACGGCCAAACGAAATCCTCATCGAGATATAATTTTTAAGCAGGACTATGACCTTATTATCATCGATGAAGCCCATAAACTTAAAAATAACAAAACAAAAAATTACGAATTTGTCCAAAATCTGAAAAAGAAATTTTGTTTACTATTGACGGCAACGCCCATTCAAAACCGTATCGAGGAAATTTTTAATCTGGTTTCATTATTAAAACCAGGACATTTAGGCAGCGAAACAGCATTCTTTGAAAAATACAAACGAGATGCACGTTCATTAAATGATGATGAGCATTTAAAAGAATTAGTAAACAAGGTTATGATTCGGAACCGGCGGGCAGATACAGGCATTGAGTGGACGAAAAGGCATGTGGAAACCATTCCGATTGAATGCACTCAAGAGGAGAAAGATCTTTATGAGTCAATTACTGAATTAAAAAATGAGGGGAATTGGGCACAGGCAAGTTCATTCTCCGTAATGACATTACAGCGTGAGGCATGCAGCAGTAGAGAAGCAGTTTTTTATACATTAAAAAATATGCTGCAAAAAAAGGAAAATCCAACCCCAGCTTTCGAAGAACAAATTCAGTATTTAATAACAAAAGTCGAAGCTGTCCAGAAGAATTCAAAAGCCGAAAAAGCATTAGAATTAATTCAAAAAGTAAATGATAAAGTGATTATTTTTACAGAATACCGAGCAACACAAATGTACCTCCAATGGTATTTAAAACAGCATGGAATTTCATCTGTCCCTTTTCGGGGCGGCTTTAAGCGGGGAAAAAAGGACTGGATGAGAGAATTATTCCAAAAGCACGCTCAAGTCCTTATTGCAACTGAAGCAGGCGGTGAAGGAATTAACCTTCAGTTTTGTAATCATATAATTAACTTTGATTTGCCATGGAATCCAATGAGGCTCGAACAACGAATTGGTCGTATCCATCGTCTGGGCCAGGAAAAGGATGTCATGATTTATAATTTTGCGATAAAAAATACTGTCGAAGAACATATTTTGAAGCTTCTTTATGAGAAAATACATTTATTTGAAAAAGTAATTGGTGAACTTGACGATATATTAACAAAGTTGGAATTTGGCAATATAGAAGACCATTTAATCGATATTTTTGGACAATCCTCATCCGAAGGCGAAATGCGAATTAAAATGGAAAATTTATCATCAATGATTGAATTTGCTCAGGACATGAAGAAGGGAGATTCCCATGCAGCAGCAGGAAATTCATAACTTTTTATTGAACTATTTTCAGGCTAATGACTGTGCAATTGTGGCGAATAGCCCAGGCTATTTGACTGTTCAGTTAACAGTTGAACTTGATAAGGAATTAATGAATCGGCCTTTTTACTGGCACTATTTAGAAAAAACGGGTGGAATTCCAAACCCGATGAAGTTAACATTTATTACGAACCAAGATGCCGCTCCTGAAAATATAAAGGGGGAAATCATTCATTTTGGTTCACCTCGGCTACATCAAATTTTTACTTCGACGAAAAATTTAGCCAGCTATATCCGACTTTATGAAAATCATCGGAATCAAAACAAGCAAACTCCTTTACTACCATGGCTTTGTATGAATGTTAAGATCTCCTATCAATGTGACCGTAAGCGGGATATTTTCAAATCAATCGGCTTACAACTCATTAACGGAAAAATGGTTGAAGATTTCCATGACAGACTGCTTGAAATACCGTTAACACCAAAAATACCTGATTACTCCTTTACTTTGTCACCTTTAGTGAAACCTCAAAGCGGGATGATGAGAGTTGAAACCTATCTTACATCCATCATTGAGAAGGATGACCACTCTTGGGCAATAGACGCGCGAGAACGTTGGGATAAAGATTTACACCTCTTGAATCATTTTTACGAGGATGTTGAAGATGAAAATGAAAACTTTGAAACCGAAAAAATGGCACTAAAGGAACAGTACGAACCAAAAATCTCCATATCCTTCATCAATGGCGGCCTATTTTATCTCACTGAAAAAGCAATATAAGAGACAGGGTGTCAGGCACCATGTGAAATTTTCACATGGTGCCTGACACCCTTAAAAAATATTTTTGAAAATAAAGAAGGATAAGGAGGAACCTTGTCGAATATTATCCAAAGAAAAATGAAAAGGCGGTGGTACTTATTGTTAGCGAGATAGAAATTTTAGCAAATCGAATCATTACAGATGCTGCACGAAACCAGGCAACAGATATTCACATTATCCCAAGGAAGAGGGACACACTCGTCCAAATCCGATTAACCAACAAGTTAATTCCTCGACTATCCCTTCCAAGAGATGAATGCGACAGATTAATCTCACATTTTAAATTCACAGCCAATATGGACATTGGAGAAAGAAGACGACCACAAAGTGGATCCATTTTTTGTGAAGTTGACGGAAATTTAATGGGGCTCAGGCTTTCCACACTCCCTTCTAATAATAGAGAGAGCCTTGTCATCCGGCTATTACCACAGCAAGAACAAATACCTTTTCACCAACTTTCACTCTTCCCAGCAATGACCCGAAAACTACTTGCCCTTCTCAAACACGCTCATGGATTAATAATTTTTACCGGGCCGACGGGCAGCGGAAAAACGACTACTCTCTATTCCCTTTTAAATGAAACCGCCCACTTATTTCATCGTAATGTCATTACACTCGAAGATCCCATTGAAAAAAACTATGACTCAGTCCTGCAGATCCAAGTCAATGAAAAAGCAGGCGTCACCTATGCAGCCGGACTAAAGGCAATTCTTCGTCATGATCCTGACATAATAATGGTCGGTGAAATTAGAGATGCTGAGACGGCAAAGATTGCGGTAAGGGCTGCATTAACAGGCCATCTAGTGCTTTCCACGATGCATACCCGTGATGCGAAGGGAGCGGTTTATCGCCTGCGTGAGTTTGGTGTGAATTGGTTAGAGGTCGAGCAGACACTTATTGCCATTACTGCCCAAAGGTTGGTTGAACTTACCTGCCCTTTTTGCAAAGGAGAGTGTTCACCTATTTGTTATTCCTATGGCAGATGGAAACGCGCCAGTGTATTTGAACTTTTATCCGGACGAAATTTACACGCAGTAATGAAAGCTGCTCAAGGAGAAAAAATAGAAATTCGTTACCGAATGATAAAAGATGTAATTAATAAGGGCATTGCCCTTGGATATATTCAAGAATCTGAATATGAACGATTGGTATATAACGATGAAACGGTCTAAATGGTCAGTCAATGAACAAGCAAATTTCCTGAGAAGAACCGGTGAACTATTGGCAAGGGGGTATCCAATTGCTCTAGCAATTGAATCCATAGCATTACAATTACCGTCAAAACGAAAGGAGGATTTAAATGGATGCTTAGAAGAGTTGAAAAAGGGTTTACCGTTTCATGATGCATTAAATAATCTTGGTTTCAACAAAGACTTAGTCGGTTATGTCTATTTTGCGGAGCAGCATGGCAGCTTTGCTGATGCTCTGTTAGAAGGAAGTGATCTTGCCCTATTAAAAGATAAAGACGTACACAAGTTGCTCAAGTTGCTTCAGTATCCAATGGTGCTTTTAGTTATTACAGGTTTTCTATTTATTTTTATAGAAAATACATTGCTGCCAAGGTTCACCACCCTTTTTTCATCACTTGGTCTGGAAGCAAATTTTTTCACAAATGTCATTTATGCTTTTGATCAATACTTCCCAACTGTTATCGGTACCCTGCTTCTGATCCTAATTATGGGAGCCGCTTATTATCTTCTCTTTTTTAGAAAACTCTCCGTCCTCAAACAAAGGTCACAACTTGTTCGAATACCTTTTGTTGGCAGGATCCTCAAATTGCTGTTTACCCACTACTTTTCCATTCAACTTAGCTTTCTCTTATCAGGTGGATTATCAGTTTCCGAAGCCTTACAACTATTTGAACAGAATCTCAGGCATCCTTTTTACAGTCACTTAGCTAAAACGATTAAAACAAAGCTAATTACCGGAGAAAAGTTGGAGACAATTTTAGCGTCTCTGTCGTTTTTCGAAAAAGAATTTCCGATGATTGTAAAACACGGCCAAGAGAATGGAAAATTGGAGCAGGAGTTATTATTTTTCAGTAAGCATTGTGTCACTAACATGGAGGAAATGATAGAAAAACGGTTAACAACCATCCAGCCAATTCTTTACATTTTTATTGGATTCATGGTGGTTTCGATGTATTTAGCGATTCTTTTACCCATGTTTCATTTACTAGACGGCATTTAAAAAAATGGAGGTTAATAAAAATGATGAAAAATGAAAAAGGTTTCACTTTAATTGAAATGATGATCGTCATGCTCGTAATTTCGGTCTTGTTAATTATCACAATTCCAAACGTTGCCAAACATAATTCTAACATCAACAATAAAGGCTGTGATGCCTATGTTAAAATGGTCCAGGCACAAGTTCAGGCTTATGAAATGGATAAGAATAAAGTACCAACTATTGCGGAACTAAAAGCAGAAGGATATATAAAGGGGGACGCTAAAGGTTGTCCAAACGGAAAGACAGTTGAAATAGACTCTGAAGGTACTGTAACAGCTGTTGCATCAGTAACCACTCCATAATGAATACGCATCAAAAAGGCTTCACTTTAATTGAGTCCTTGTTAGTTCTCTCCATCTTCATGATCATCTCCTCAATTACAGTTTTCTCCTTAAAACCACAGCACTCAGTAATGGAGGATGAGGCCTTTTTAATCCAATTAAAAGCCGACCTATATTATGCTCAACAATATGCTATCTCCCATCAGGATGAAGTATCCATTGTTTTTGTTCCAGACCAATATAGGTATTATCTGTCTTTGTGGCCGGAACCAACGCCGATCGTCAATCGAAATTACAGTACAAATATTTATCTCAAAGAAGGTTCTCTCCCCTTATATTTGAAATTCCTAAGCGACGGAAATGTAAACCAGTTTGGAAACTTTTTTATTCAAACAAAAAATAAAACATATGTTATTACCTTTTTAATTGGAAAGGGTCGGTTCTATGTTAAGGAGTACTAGAGGATTTTTTTTGCTTGAACTGCTACTTTCTTTATCTGCCTGGTTAATGCTTAGCTTATTTTTACTGCCTTTATTAATCGAACTAAGAGAACAATCACGACAATTGGAATGGGAGAGCAAGGCGAGGCAGCTGATGTATGAGGAACTACAGACCAAATTAATCAGTAATAAAACATTTTCAAATTACACTTCCATTTTGAATGGAGTTGAATTCAAAATCAAATGGAAAGACACCGGAGCAGCTGACCAAAAGGAGGTGTGTGTAAGAATTGAAAAAAATTCATTACAGCCTGAAACCGAAATTTGTGGGCCCCTTGAATGAAAATGGATTTACGCTCATCGAGGTACTAATTGCTTTTTCAATTTTTACGACGATTATTTTCTTTATGACACCTGTTTTTCAAATTATCCTGACTAATAAGGACACTGAGGCATCGTTACAGGCAATGGAATGGGAAATTTTTTCGAGCCAAATCAAAAAAGAAATAAGGCTGTCCACTCGTGCCGAAGTGATTTCCGGAAGGTTAATTCTAACGAAGGATACTGAAACCATTCAATATGAAAAGTACGGTACTAATCTTAGGAGACGTGTGAATTCAACTGGTCACGAAATAATCCTCCAAAATGTTTCACAATATTCGTTCACCATTTTAAACAATACAGTCAAAACCATCGTAACGGATCTACGGGGAAAAGAATACTCATTTACAGCTTTTCCATTAGTAAATTCGGGGCCAGTCCCATGAAAAATAATGAAAAAGGCTTCACTTACCCACTTACCTTGTGCCTAATCATCCTTTTTTTATTATTTTTCTCGGTACGTATTGAACAATTGTTATCCGAAAGAAAAATGGCACATGAAACGGCTATCATCCTCCAAGAGGAGTACTATTTTCTATCGTCGATAAAAAAAGTGGAAGTAATATTTCAAAAGAGTGGGATCTTACCTGTCAAAGGAACAATTAGTTTTGTTAACGGCACCATGGATTACCAAGCTGAAACTCCTACTGGATATGTCCAAAAAGTCAATTTTATTCTTCACCTCCATGCTGTTGCCAAATCAGTCATTGGACGGGGCTATTTTGATACAAGGACAAAAAGATTAAGTAAATGGGTCGAATTAAAATGAAGAAATATGGACATACTTGTTTATGAAAATTAAAGGCAGGTGTGTCCATGAAAACAAACGACTATGTGAAATATATGACCCAAACCATCGTGAAATACGCAGACCAACCGAAGGATGAACGAAAACGAATTCGTACAGCTCGTAAAGAAACAAAAGCTTCTTTTTGGTATCGCTGGTTCGGAATTCTACCCTACATCGTTTATTTTGAAGTCAAAAAAAGACGAAAATTGTAACGAGAGGATGCTGGGTCTGCTTCGTTATTTTTCCAAAATATCTATATTTCTGCTATTGACAAGAGATTATAAATGAATTTTGGCTATTTTTTTATTATATTGTTACAATATAAAGTCGCAAATTGTGAACATTTTCTAAACTTATAGTGTTAACATTGTTAACCTCATTCCCATGTTACAATGGCTGTATTATAATGGAATAAATTATGGGGGTCCGAGGTGAACAGTGATGGAACAAACATTAAAAATAACAAACGTTTTGTCAGATCCAACACGGTACTATATTTATCAATACATTACAAAACGTCATCAAGAAGTAACCGTTCAAGAGGTGGCGGAAAATTTTAATATTCATCCGAATGTAGCAAGATTGCATTTATCAAAGCTTGAAGATGTAAATATGTTAGCATCTGAAACCAAGAAAACAGGTAAAGGTGGCAGACCAAGTAGATTATATCGTTTATCTGACGATGTAATCCAGCTGCATTTCCCGTTTCGCGACTACATGCTTTTATCCAAAGTCGCACTCCAAACAATGATTTCGCTTGGAGAAGCAGGAAAGCAAGCCCTTTATCTAACCGGAACACATTTTGGCACAGAAGTGATTGAACAAGAAAAGGCAAAAAGAGCATTTGGTGAGGAATTAGAATTTGAGCAAAAGCTAACAATATTAAAAAGCGCTGCAACGCTTGCAGGTTTTTATCCAGAATTTGAAGCAAACGGTGAAAAAACAAAAATCTTTTTCCAAATTTTCAATTGTCCATTTAAAGAAGTGGCTGAAGAACATTCGGAAACAGTATGCAGTATGCACCATGAATTTCTAAAAGGAATGTTTGGAGCACTATTTGAATCCGTTGAGTTGATTGAAAAAGAAAATATTATTTCTGGCTGCGAAACTTGTTCATATCAAGCGCTGGTTACAAACTAATTCGAAACCATTATTTACATTATGCCTCCTTTTCCTTATAATATTGTAATGATGGTATCGTAGGGTAAAAGGAGGGGGATACATATGGATCGCATGTTCAGAGTTTGTGGTTTCTGGACGGGCATTTTTACAGTTATGTTTTATCTAGGTGATATGGATAAAACGGCAATGCTATTCTTAGCCCAAACAGGTTTTTTCGTTCTGCTTAGCTATCTTAAATTATCCGAGCGCATGTATTTGTGGGTATTCGGAGCATATTTAACAGTTTTCTTCGCAGGTTTCACTTATTGGACTACGTTCATGATGGTGCCTGGTGCAGGTCATTGAGAAACAATTAGAAAAAACGTCGGAATACTACCGGCGTTTTTTCTTTATTCAACGAAAACGTCATTTTCATTTAACTTAAACCCTTTTTGCTGGATAACCACATGAAAATAGGTGCTTATTCCGGATGGCATGATCAAACTACGAATCGCTCGATTCCGTTTGCTGACTTCTGAAAATGGATTGGGGTCATAATGGTTCGCTAATTCTTTTAGAATTCCGGACCTTAATAAAAATTCATCCTGTCTGAGTTTGGTAATTAATTCTAATTCTACCTGTTCACCCTTTTGAATGAGATAATCAAAATGAATATGCGTGGTAATATCCATTTCACCTGGGTGCTGTAAGACATCATCAATCATCTGATGCTGATAATACCCTCTTAAACTCCCCTTTGCCCTCCTTGGGTCCATCCACTCCTCAAGTGTATAGCCATAATCAGCTGTCACAACCATTCCTTTTATGAGAGACTGAGCAATTTCCCGCACCATCTTTTCCATTGCTAACGGGATCTCTATCCGCTGTTTTTCCTTTAGTTCAAGCTTGCTTTCTTGTAAAAAAAACAGGATGTCTGAATTTGTTAACAATACTTTTTGCTCATACAGTTCGTTCCTTCGAATCCCTATCATAACCTCATAAAGCTGCCCATCGACTTTCTCGATCACACGAACTGGCAGGGCATCGAATAGTTCATTGGAATAAACCATTCCCTCAAAAGCCTCAATATTGCTGATACTTTCTACTTGGACAACCGAAAAATTAGTTAGCAATTGCCTTTGCAGTTCCTGATGATAGGGACTGCTTTCTACAATTATATATTTTATTGGGGTTTTAATCGTTTCATGCCATTCCTGTAAAAATGCCTCCGCAAAACGTCCATTCCCAGCGCCAATTTCACAAAATACTGGAGCTAATTGTGTCCTTTTACATACGTGAGAAAACCATTTTGCGATCATTCTTCCGTATATATCAGATATATTGCTTGTTGTTATGAAATCTCCTTGTCGGCCAATTTTCTGTTTATTTTTCATATAATAACCGAATTCAGGATGATATAAGGCTGCCCCCATGAAATCCGCATAGGTAATTAACTCATTGGGTGAATTTGAAATTAAACTCTTTAAAAATATATTCATCTATTCTCCTTTTCAAATAAACACTATTGACACAGTGTAAACTTTATAATATTGTAAGGATAGTAGCTTAACTTTTATCCCCTCCCATATTAGAATAGAATATCCCCCAGAAAAACCCTTCTCAAATTGGAGAAGGGTTTTTCTATTTTTGTCTTCTCTCTATCCTCTAAAATCCATTCAAGAACGGATTACTATCCATTTCATCAGCAATGGTTGTTACAGGGCCGTGGCCTGATAAGACATACGTTTCCTCAGGCAAAACAAGCAGCTTATCATGAATGCTTTTTAATAGCTGTACCTCATTTCCACCTGGTAGGTCTGTACGGCCAATGCTGCCTTGAAACAAGGCATCACCTGAAAGAACAAACCCATCCTTTTTGAAATAAAATGAGACACTTCCAGGTGAATGTCCTGGTGTATGAAAAATGTCAAACTCAAAACCACCTATTTTCATTTCTCCTTCATTTTTTAAAATAAAATCAGCTGGCTTTACTGTTATTGAATCCTGAATCATAAAAAATTGAGAACCATTTAAGGAAGAGTCACCCAGCCATTTTTCCTCTTGTTTGTGAAGATAAACTGGAATTTTATAAAAATCCCTTACTTCATCGACACCCCCAATATGATCGAAGTGCGCATGGGTTAGAAAAATTGCGAGAGGTTTTAATTTCCTATTGTTCAACAAATGAATGAGTTTTTTCCCTTCACTGCCTGGGTCAATAATTAAACACGAACGATCTAAATTTTCTACAATATAACAGTTAGTTTGAAGTGCCCCTAATGGGATTTGTTGCCATTTCATTCTTTAGTACCTCCAATTGAAATTGCGATATTATTATTTTACACTAAGTAAACAGTTGAGAGAAAGAATTCTAATTCAATGATCTCTTATTTGCACTCGACAAATGAAAGAAAAAAATATAAAATAATAGTCGAATGTATATAATATAGGTACATAATTTTCTTTGGAATGTTTGAGGCATTGCCTGCTTATGATGAAAAAGGGGGATTTACCATGGGTTTAGTAATTATTTTTGCTATCGTAACCATCCTTGGAGCTTTCGGTGGATTTTCAGCACTAAAGAATAAAAATTTCTTAGGTGCATTTTGGGGTGTAGCGTCATTTGTGACTTTTGGTTGGTTTACAGTTATGACTATTGTTCATTCTGGTTTTCCAACAGGACATCACTAATAATCTTAAAAAGACTGCCATCAGGCAGTCTTTTTTCTATCCCTCGTTTAACAGTGTGGTTACCCGCTCTACTTTATATTCCATACTACGCTTAACATCCCTTCGGTCATCAATACGAATCGTTGTAGCGACCCGCTGGATTCCTTCAGAGAAGGGTACCTCATGCATTTCTTGAATTACTTCAAAAAGGATAGGTAATTCACCTTCAATTATGGTATTCATCGGTGTTAATTGGAAACGAATCTTCCCTTCTTCTTGATATTTCCTCAAAACTTTTTGAACACTTGCCACATATTTACTGACACTTGGTGTTTCCGTACCAATTGGAATGACTGCTACATCTACAATGGCCATGCACTATTACCTTCCTCTCCTATATTTTCATCACAACGTGATTTTATCATATTGGGAGATAAAATAAAAAAATGACAACCGTATTGTCATTCTTTTATCAGCTCATATATTTTCTTGGCCTTAATATCGATAATTTTTTCAAACTGATTCCCGTACAAAAGTGCATCACCAGTAGGAGATAAAAGAATGGGCTCATTTTCTAACCCATCCATGATTATGCTGCTACTTCCGTTCTTTGGATTATAAGCTAGGAGTTGGAAGCCCTCTGTATAGGAATCCGCTTCACCACTTGTGACAGGACTAAAGGTAAAAAATTGTCCCTTCTGCTCATTATAGTCATAGAAAGGAACTAACCAATCTGAATAATTTGTAAGTTGTGGAATAGAAAACGTGAATAGCTTTTTCATTTCTTTGTCAAAAAATGAATAGTTGGCCATCGATTGATCTTGTTCATTAACAGAGACAGTCACGAGCAAATTTCGAAATTCGGAAAAATCGATTGCTGAAGAAAACAGTGTCTTTTCCATCCCATTTTCTAAACTTCTATCAATAAGTGGTGCAAATAAGGAAGGATTATTTTCATCCCAATTAATGAAGGCAACCTCGTTCTCACCCTTCCATTTTATAAAAGGTTGGGGCAAGGTAAGTTCGGTAGTGTTTGACTTATTTAGATCTAATAATAATACTTGAAAGCTCCAATCCTCATTAAATTTCGTGATCAGAATCTCTGATTCCTTATAAGGATTCCACTCAAAAGCTAATTCATAGGAAGCAAAAGATTTTTTCAATTGTTCCTTCCCTTTTATATCTATAATTGTAACTACTCCTTCGTATGATGACGGCGAGGTATGAATTAACATTCTCTTTTTTGAAGGACTAATTTGGACGTTGACTATGGGATATTCACTTTTATAAATTAGTTCACTTTTACCTGTTAAAAGATTGTACTGATAGACACTTGAAGTTTGTTCTAGATTTGTAATGTAGAGGACTTGGGTTCCAGAAAGCCAGCCGACGAATTTATAAAATTCACCATCAGGGATGGAAATAGGTAATTTCCATTCGTTTCCTAGAGCAGTAGCAGGTGATTTAGGCTTTTCATTTTTAGCGGTAACTTTTTGTTTCAACTGCTCTTTTTGAGCACATGCAGTTAAAATGAGAATTAAAAAAATTAAACGGAGGATCAGAAAAATAGGATAATTTCTTTTTTGCCGGCTCAATTTATCAATATTTCCTCCTCTCATTTTCGCTCTCATAGGTTATTACGTTTTTTTGACAAAAATGTTTCAACTTTTTAGCAAATAATACTAAATAGGAAAAAAGCCGCATGACTGCGGATTTTCCCTTTGGAGATTATTGATTTAATTTATTCTTTATTAGCCATGCTGCACCAAGGACACCTGCATCATTTCCTAATGTAGCCAAAGCAAGTTTCGTGGAATCCTTTACGGGTGAAAAAGCAAACTTCTCAAAATTATTTTTTACTGGATCTACTAATATATCGCCTGCTTTTGAAACACCGCCGCCAAGAACAATTTTTTCCGGATTTAGGGTGTTGGCAATACTAGCTAATACGAATCCTAAATGAAAGGAAACCTCATCCAATACTGATTGGGCCAATTCATCACTATTACGGGCTGCATCAAAGACATCTTTTGCTGTAATGCTGCCATTCTCAGCAAGCTTTTCAGATAATTCACCTTTTATCCCCTTAGCTAGTTCAATCTTAGCTAATCGAACAATGCCTGTTGCAGAAGCGACCGTTTCCAAACAGCCGGTCTTCCCGCAATTGCATGGTGCACCACCCGATGGGATGGCTGTAATATGACCTATTTCTCCCGCAGCACCATTAATGCCTTGAACAACTTTGCCGCCAACAATTACGCCGCCACCGACACCTGTTCCGAGAGTGACACAAACAAGGTCCTTCGCTCCAGCGCCCGCTCCCATCCACATCTCACCCAATGCCGCAGAGTTTGCGTCATTTTCAATCGCTGCTGGTAGTGAGGTCGCTGCTTCAAGACGGTCCTTTAGGGGATAGTTATCTGGCCAGCCTAAATTTACGACATTTAAAACAATTCCCTTTTCATAGTTAACTGGTCCAGGTGCCCCCATACCAATTCCTAGTAAATTACTTTTTAATTGATCATGTTCAGCAAGTTTTTCATCAATTGCCTTAGCAATATTACCTGTAATGTTTTGTCCTTCATTTGTGTTATCCGTTGGTATTTCCCATTTGTGAACGATTTCACCTTCAGTTGTTATGAAGGCTAGTTTAGTAGTTGTCCCACCAAGGTCAACACCAACAATCCATTTTCTTGACAATAGAATCACCTATCTTTTTTGACTTTTTCTTTTTGAAATTGTATCTCATGCCTCAAAATTAACAGAGCTGTTTGGAACTCCATTGGCTCTATCAGCTGTGATTGATATAGTTCCTTTAGCTCCATTTCCATTAATTCAAGGTCCGCGACTCTTTCACCAATATAAATAATGGTTCCAAAGCGCTTTAAAAATTGCTGAATATCATAAATAGTTTTCATTTATATCTCCTTGTATTTTAATTGAGAGGAACATAATAGTACAAGCAATATTTTTTTCAGAAATATAATTTGGTTATTCTATTCTCCTCCGTCAGAGGATTGAAGCTGGCGATTAATTTCGTGTAGTAATTCAGAATACTCCTGTTGATTCGGTTTAAGCTTAATTGCCTGTTCTATATTTCCTTTAGCCTCTTCCAGATCTTTTTGCTCAAGATTAATGAGAGCTAAATTAAAGAAAGCCTCATCAAAACTAGGTTCTAGTTTTATTGCTTTTTGTAGATGTGTTTTAGCTTCAGGAAGCATCTCCTTCTTAATTTCTACGTAGGATAGAAGAAAGTAGGTTCTCTGATAGATTGACGGCATTTTCTTCCGATTCCTTTAAAACGTTGTAGGCCTTATCGTAGTTATTTTGCTTTATATATTCATGGGCCATCAACAAATTAGAATTTTCATCATGTGATTTTCCTAAAGAGCTAAAACCATAAGATAAAGAACCATATAGCAGTGCGACAGACGCAATAAAAAACAACATTTGCAGCCATAGTTTGTTCTTCTTTGGAAAGTGGACAGTGCCTGCTGCTATGAATCCCCCTGCCAACCCGCCTAGATGACCTGCATTATCAATTCCCGATGCAGAGAACCCAACCATAAGGTTAATTCCAAGAACGACAAGCAAATTCAATCCCATTGTTCGGAAAAATAATTTCGGATAAATAACTCCAAAATAAAGTAATGCACCAAAACAGCCAAAAATAGCACCGCTTGCCCCTGCTGATAAGTTAGCACTGAAGATGAAACTGGCAATAAAACCTGTAACTCCAGCAAACAAGTAAATCCAAAGAAAACGAAGATTGCCAAAAATTCTTTCCACTTCAGTTCCGAGAAAGTACAATGCAAGGGTGTTCATTGCCAGATGGATAAAACCAATATGAAGAAAAACGGGTGTAATAAATCTCCACCATTCCCCTTCAACGATTAATTGGTTGACCTTGGCCCCGTATTTAATCAAGGTAGAAGTATTGGTGCTTCCACCATGAAGCTGAAGCCAGAAAAAAACAGCAACCTGAATGGCAATGAAAACATACGTAAATATTGGTTTACCATTCAACAGAATTGCTCTTTCCGTCTTAACTTTCTTAATCGCATAATCCAATGCTGCTTTCTTAACGGACTCAACATCCTCTTCTAAGTAATCATCATTGAATGAAAAATGAAGTTCAGCCCCAAGCCTCTCTGAAATACGATGAAAACCTGCTTCGTATTCCCCTTGTGCAAAAAGAATCGAGCTTACCATCGTTTTATTTCCTTCAGAATGGACAAAAGGTTTCGCGAGACGAAATTCATATTCATCAACTGGTGGGAATTGACTAACATAAATATTGACCACATTTAACTCATGTCGACCAATTTGCTTGCGGACTCTCTCTCCATTTGCTGCAGTAAACTCAATATCACGCTGCATAGCATTACTCCAATCCAAATTATGGAGCAGCAGACGAATGATCGGTGCTTTTTTATTTTCTATTTTTTCTAGCCATAATTCTTTTTGGTTTTCAAATAATTGAATAATACGGTAACCATGATCTGAAATAAATGAATACGCTAATTTCCAAAATATGTAACGTTCTCTATTATTCATTTCCCCCCTGCTTCCTATGTAAAAATAAACGGCCATATCAAGCTGCGATAATTCTTTTTCTTATATCTTTCATTATAAACGATTCTCGAGTAACAATAATCAATCAAGCTTTTTATTTTTATTGAGATACGTCTACTCCATAAAAAAAAACCATCTGTGGTTTTCACCATTCAGATGGTCTTCCAAAAACCGATTGCATCATTTTTTGTTTTACACCTGGGAAGCTCATAACTGAGCCTACCGCAAGCCTGCGCATCCAACTAGACCCTAGTAGCACATTGATAAGACGGTATCTGTATCGGAAACCAAAATAACCAATAGAACCAATCATCAATATGGATGTTAACATACGAGACATTCTCATCCCTCCTACTAGTATTTTGCGATTATGACCATCATTTTATCCATAAAAAAGGACTGAATTCACAGTATAAGAATTCAATCCGTTTGATTAATAGTTCTTAAAGACCGGTTCCATCGTTTGCTTTAATACATTCACAGAATTAACGAATTTCCCCTGCTCTTCGTCATTCAATTTAAGCTCCACAACTTGCCTAACTCCATCTCGATTAACTACAGCTGGTACACCTATATAGATATCATTCTGTCCATATTCCCCATCCAGATAGGCAGAAACAGTTAACACAGAATTTTCATTTTGAAGAATCGCTTTTGTCAATCTGACAAGACCCATAGCAATTCCATAATACGTTGCACCTTTTCTTTCAATGATATGGTAGGCAGCATCACGAACATTTAAAAAGATTTGATCAAGGTCCGTTTGATTAAACCCTGTTTTGTTTTTTGACCACTCACTAATAGAAGTACCAGCAATATCCGCATGACTCCATACGGGGAGCTCTGTATCACCATGCTCTCCAATAATATAGGCATGAACATTACGCGTATCTACATCAAAATAATCGCCAAGCAAAAAGCGGAAACGAGCTGTATCTAAAATTGTACCAGAACCAATTACCCGCTCTTTTGGCAGCCCTGAAAACTTCCAAACTGCATACGTTAATATATCGACCGGATTTGTAGCAACGAGGAAAATACCATCAAACCCACTTGCCATAATTTCTTCGACAATTCCTTTAAAGATCCTTGTATTTTTTTCAACTAAGTCAAGTCGTGTTTCCCCTGGCTTTTGGTTTGCACCAGCTGTGATAACAATTAGGTCTGCTTCACCACAATCCTGATAACTTCCAAACCATATTTTCGTCCGGGATGGAGAAAATGGAAGGCCGTGATTCAAATCCATTGCGTCTCCTTCTGCCTTTTCCTTATTTAAATCAATCAAGACAAGCTCCTCTGTTATCCCTTGATTTAATAAGGCAAAAGCATAGCTTGAACCCACAAATCCCGTTCCAATGAGAGCCACTCTATTCACGCGATTAAACATGACCATTCCTCCATGTAAAAGTATTTTGCTATATCAATATCATTCATCCAAAAAAAAAATTAGTTATTCAAATAAATGACTCCTATCGCTGACATAGCAGCAACAAAACCTGAAAGGAAATTCACCATATCATTATCTACAAAGATAGACCCTTTTATTCTATTTGTCGGCAAATCACAATGCCTCTTTTTTTCAGTCTCTATCCCGCATTTCACACAAACATATACCTGTTGGTAAAAGGCACCAATCAACGTATCAATAACATTTCCGAAAAAACCAAAAAGGAAAACAAGAGCTGTTAAGAAATAACTTAAATCAAAAAGCCAAAATCCTATGATTGAAATTAAGAAGGAACCTGCAAGGGATGCAAAGCTTCCCAATAAACTGATTGCTCCCGATGTCCCCTTTTCAACCCGTTTAAAGGAACGTATGTATAATGGTTCTTTTTTGCTTAAACTACCGATTTCCGATGCCCAGGTATCAGAATTTGCACTAGCCAGACATACTATAAAGCCAACTATCCAGATCATATCATTGTTGAAATACTGAATGATACTGAAAAGCCCGGCCGCTCCTCCATTCGCAGCGACCTGACGCCAATCTCTTGTAGCCCCTTTTGCAAGCTTTTCTTCTATTATGCTCTTATCACTACTTTTATATTTTGACCAAAAACTTGAAGAGGCAAAAAATACCCCAAGCAGGAAAAGACCATCTTCACCGAAGCCTAAAAACACTGCAAGTCCAACTAAAATGGCAGCAAAGGCCCCTGATCTAGTCAAGGATTTGGATTTATAACCTGCCGCACCTGTCAATAGAATTCCAACGAAAATCAAAATCGCTATGATCATTTTATTTTGATAACTCCATGGTTTGTAATAATTTGGGATACCGGTACATCATGCTCCTCAACAAGAAACTGTGGGACCAATTGATCGGTAAAGGCAAGTGAAATCGTCATACCGTGGTAATTTTGTAAATAACGATCATAATAGCCTCCGCCAAAACCCAAACGGTACCCTTCTTTTGTATAGGCTAAACCTGGAACTATCATTAGGTCAATCCTATCTGCGTCAACTTCCTTGGTTACTTCCTCAATCGGCTCAAATAGACCATAAAATACTGATTCCAGCTGAGAAAATTCATTTAAAGTTCTAAAGGATAGACGTCTTTCATTTGGATCACATTTTGGCACAACAACTTGTTTTCCTGATTCCCAGGCTTTGCGAATCAATTGATATGTATCCACTTCTGGTTGTTTTGAAACCGTTAATCCAATAACTTTTGCTTGTTTCCATGCTTCATCCTCATAAAGTGTACAAGCAATTTTATACGAATAATCTTCGTATTGAGGTTTTGTAAGCTTTGAAAGTGTCTCTCTCATTTGCTTACGAATAGAGTTTTTATTATTCATTTTAGTAAGCTCCTAACTTTTAGACAACAAAAAAAACAGCAGGAAGCCCCTACTGTTTATTTTGTTTCGCGATGTGCTGTTGAACGTTTTTCTCTTGGGCAATATTTCTTAAGCTCAAGACGATCTGGATTATTACGTTTATTTTTTGTTGAAATATAGTTACGATCTCCACACTCAGTGCAAGCCAATGTAATATTCACACGCATGTTTATTTCCCTCCAAACAATTAAGCATTTCTTTCATACGACTTTTCCATAATATCATTTTTTAAAAGGAAATGCTAGTATGTTTTTTTGTTAATACACTTTCATTCATTTCAGTTAATTTCTTTAAAAGTGCTTCCTCCATTGAAATCAATTCACCTTTGTTGGAACCTGTCATGGTCCATGTGTTCATTTTAGCAATTCCATGCGACTCTATCGTCATTTTCATTGCAAAAATACTGGCCGCTGGACCTTTGGCCATGGGAAGATAATTCAAGTTCCCCTTTTGAAGTGAACTCCAAATTTGATCTGTAAAAACCTTCCACTGCGGCATGGCAGTATATTCTTTCATACCCACTCCATTGAGGTCTCCATTAACTAAATAAATATTCTTATTGGCGAGGTGAAAAATCCTATAATCTGTTGGAGATACAAAAGCTAGGTTGTCTTGAATAACATTGGGAAAATAATGCAAAGCCAAGATCTTAATCTCTTTCGTTTGTTCGCTGTGATTACTGACATAAACACTTGAAAAACGAACTTTGGAGTGAGGTTGCTCCTGTTTCACTTTAATAATTATTTCTTCCTCTTGAAAGACCTTTTCTGTACAATCATGGAGCCAAACATACTTTCCGTTTACCCATAAACCAGGAATAAATTGCAGTGTATCCGGCGGCAGTTGGTGGACAGGAGTCTGTTTATATTTTTGTTGTTCAGTTAGAGTCATCGTTTTACACCTTTTTATAAATTATTTGGTGTTTCTTTCTGTGCATCAGTATGAATGCGTTTGTTCAATACAGTATCTTCCATTACCCTGCTTGTTTCGGATGCAATACGTTTCCATCCATACAGGCTTATCACAATTTGTCTTCCTTTTTTGCCAATTTCTTCAGCTTCAAGTGGATGATTTATTAGAAAGTCGATTTGTTCGAGCATGCTCTCTGCATCCCCAGGGGTCATTAGTAATCCTGTATGTAGATGCTTCACAATACCCTTCATCCCACCTGTATTGGATACAATCGTTGGTTTACCTAAGATCATCGTTTCAAGTACCACTATTCCGAAAGGTTCATATAAACTAGGAATGACTGCTAGTTCACTTCCAGCAATGAGTGAATTCCTTTGCTCATCAGTAACATATCCCACAAATGCAATATGGCTTTCTAAATTTCGCAACCTAATTTGTCTTCGATATGTTTCAAGCATCGGTCCTTTTCCTGCTATCACAAAAAAGCAGTCTATTTCCCTCTCTTTTGCGATCGAAGCTGCCTCTATTATGGTTTCAAATCCTTTTTCTTTTACGATTCTACCAATTGAAAAAATGTATTTCTGATCCTTAAGTTCCGGAAATATTTCCTCTGTATCAAGTTCATTCAAGACAGGTTCAATACCATTTGGAATAATGGCTATCTTTTCATTTTTCGCCTTAAAGACGGAGTTGAGAACATCTTTCATGTAATCGCTGCAAACAATAATTTGATCGGATTCGCCAATTAATTGCTGTTCCTTTTTATGAATAAACTGTTGCATTTGAGTATGAATACCGTTGTTCCTTCCATACTCTGTCGCATGAATGGTCGCTAGTAGTGGGATTTTCAGTGATTCTTTCAATACAATCGAGGCTGAACCAACAAGCCAATCATGTGCATGAATGATATCAAAATGGACTTCCTCTGATAATTTTTCTGCCTTGAAAGCCATAGCTAAATTAAGTCCACCTATCCACGAAAGAAAATTATCATCGTATTGGTTTATTGGTTTGACTCGATGAACATTTACGCCATCCATATTTTCAAATGATGGAAGATTACCATTTATCGCCGTTAAAACATGAACTTCATGTCCTTTTTCTGCCAAATAAACGGATAATCCAAATACATGCCTTGAAAGACCGCCAACAATATTAGGCGGATATTCCCAGCAAAGCATCAGTATTTTTAATTTCATTTTATTCGATGAGGCTTTATGAAAATCATCTAGTTGGGAGAATATATTATCCATTTATATCCTCCATGTTTTTTGATTCCACGTAATAACTATACGTACTAACATGGTCAATCCACTTTGGCGGCTGCTCTTCATGCTGTTTGAGTTGGATTAGATCATGATTCATCTCATTTCCATTAGGGATTTCCATCATTGGAGTTTGAATGAAATTGGAACGAAATAGGGGGAAAAATTCCTGATTGGAAATAGTAATCCCTAATTCTGCTATATAGCTGCGATTTGCAACCAATCCTTTTATGAACCAATGTCCTTTCTGATAAGGAACTGCGATTTCAAAAAAATGGTGAGCGTTTTTTCCAGTAAAAACCAAATCTGTTACATCATAGATCCGAACAACAGGGATAAGACTCTCAAAGCTAAGATTAAAAAATAGTTCAATCATTTTTTTGGGTATATCGGAAACTTCCCAGAAGAGAAGCAATTTGCGGGGGGGAACAAGCTTTGCGGCCAACTCACCTTTAATTGGAATAAAATCTGCAGATGGATTGTTAGTGATATTTCTTCCATCTCCTTTTAGGTTACTAATCTCATTAATCATGTCTTCCTCCATTTCTGCAAACAATCAATATATGCACCAAATTCCAAATTATGCTTAATACATGATAATTTAATCGTACCACCAGATTCAACCGCGCACAATAAACGCAAATTGTCGTTTCTTGAAAGACTTTAATAGTAAATGCCAATCGTTTTACCTTATAAAATAAAAAAAGATAAGGCATAAAAATCCTTATCTTTAATAAACACTATTTATCATTAGGCATTTAAATTAACGCGGTTACCTGTCACAAGGTAAATAACATGCTCTGCGATATTGGTTGAATGGTCTGCGATTCTTTCAATAAATCTACATACAAACGCTAATTGAATAATTTGATTTGTTGAGTTTGGATTTTGTGGGATATAGCTCAATAACTCTTGGATTAAGCTTCCAAACATTTTGTCCACTGCATCATCTTTTTCCGCGCACTTTTTTGCCAACGTAACATCTTCTGAATAATAGGCTTTTATGGAATCAGAAACCATCTCTAAGGCCATCTCCATCATTTTTGGTATATCTATTATTTCTTTAAAATGCTCTTCCTTGCCAATATGGATGGTCGATTTTGCTATATTTACTGCTATATCTGCAAAACGTTCAACCTCAGACGAAACCTTTAATGCCACATTAATTTTCCTAAGATCGGTGGCTACTGGTGATTGTCTTGCAATTAATAATAATGCTTTATCATTAATTTCATATTCTAACTCATCGATTTCATTATCACCATCAATTACCTGTTTCGCCTTTTCCATGTCCTGATTTATTAAGGCAATCATCGATTCTTGGATAGCGTGCTCCGATTTTTCAGCCATTTTTAATAGAAGATCTTTTAATTCTTTTAAATTATTATCAAAATTTGTCCTCGTACTCATAGTAGACACCTCATCATCCGAATCTTCCTGTAATATATCCTTCAGTCCGTGAGTCTTTAGGATTAGAAAAAATTGTCGAAGTTGAATCTAATTCGATTAATTCGCCCATTAAAAAGAAAGCTGTTTTATCTGAAACCCTTGATGCCTGCTGCATGTTATGGGTAACAATAACAATCGTATATTTTTCTTTTAATTCTAAGATCATTTCCTCAATTTTTAACGTAGAAATTGGGTCTAATGCTGAAGTAGGTTCGTCCATTAACAACACTTCAGGTTTCGTTGCAAGTGCTCTTGCAATACATAGCCTTTGCTGTTGTCCCCCAGAAAGACCTAAAGCAGGAGCATTTAAACGATCCTTTACTTCCTCCCATAAAGCTACATCCATCAGTGATTTAATGACAATCTCATCTAGATGCTTCTTTTTAGTGATACCATGGACTCTTGGGCCATAGGCAACATTATCAAAGATAGATTGTGGAAAAGGATTTCCCTTCTGAAAAACCATTCCAACATGTTTTCGTAGTTCGACGAGATCCATTTTCTTGTCTAATATATTTTGCCCATTTAGATTAATTTCGCCCGTCATTTTTACATTTGGGACCATATTAATCATTAAGTTTAAAGTTTTGATAAATGTAGATTTTCCACAGCCCGAGGGACCGATGATAGCGGTGACCTCTTTTTTGTCAATTGGAAAGTTGATGTTTTTTAACGCATGATGCTCTCCATACCATAAATTCAGGTCTTTGACATCAAATACTTGTCTGGTTAATGTTGGTATTGCCACAACTTTTCCCCCTTATCCAAACCTTCCAGAGATATATTCCTCTGTCTTTTTAACAGATGGATTGGTAAAGATTTTTTCCGTATGATCATATTCAATTATATCACCGCTCAAGAAGAAGGCTGTTTTATCAGAAATACGTGATGCCTGCTGCATATTATGGGTGACAATAATAATAGAATACTCTTTTTTTAACTCAACAATTAAATCCTCAACTTTAGCATTGGATATCGGGTCTAGTGCCGAGGATGGTTCATCAAGGAGCATGACAGTCGGTTTCATCGCAATCGTCCTTGCAATACAAAGTCGTTGCTGCTGCCCGCCAGAAAGTGACAAAGCCGATTTATGAAGCCTGTCCTTTACTTCCTCCCATAATGCTGCTTTTTTCAGACTCACTTCCACCATTTCATCAAGTTTGCTTTTCTTTTTGATTCCAGCAAATTTAAGGGCGTGTGTAATATTCTCATAAATTGATTTTGGAAATGGGTTGGGCTTTTGAAAAACCATGCCGATTTCCTTACGGAGAGCAACGACATTTATTTGTTCCGACAGAATATTGAGATCTTCATATATGATTTCTCCCTCCGCCCTTGCTCCAGGGATCAGGTCATTCATTCGATTAATACTTCTTAAAAAAGTGGATTTACCACAGCCTGAAGGGCCTATGAGTGCTGTAACGGAATTTTTTTCAATATCAAGTGAAATCCCATTGACAGCTCGTTTTTCTCCATAAAATATTTCTAGATTATTTACCTTTAAGATATGTTCCTTTTGCAACTGGCTGTTAGACTGAACAGCTTGATTTTCGGTCGATTCTTCTTTAAATGCTGTAACCATCCTATCTCCCCGCCCCTTATTTTGATGCTGTTACCTTTTTATGAATCATGCTTCCTATCCACCTAGCTAATAAGTTAAATACTAATACCGATATTACTAAAACAGCAGCTGAACCATTAGAAACCTCTTCCACATCTGGAATTAACCCTTGTGTATTTACAGACCAAATGTGAACTGCAAGCGTTTCTGCTGGACGAAATATATTCAACGGTGATTGAGGTGAAAATGGATTCCAGTTTGCGTAATCGAGTCTTGGTGTTGAAAGACCGGCTGTAAATAATAATGCAGCGGCTTCACCAAATACACGACCTGCAGCAAGAATCGCACCTGTTAATATCGTCGGAAAAGCACTTGGTAATAAAATGGTTTTTATCGTATGCCATTTGGTAATCCCTAAGGCTAGACTAGCCTCTTTCAAATCACTTGGGACGGCACGGATCGCATCTTCACTCACCCTTACAATTACAGGCAGGTTAAAAACCGTTAAGGCTAAGGCTCCTCCTAAAATGGTATAGCCCCAGCCTGTTAAATTAACGAACATTAATAAACCAAACATCCCAATGACTATGGATGGTAAAGAGGCTAGAACTTCTATACAAGAACGGACAATGTCTGTAATTTTCCCCGGCTTAGCATACTCAGCCATATATATTCCCCCGCCAATACCTAACGGAAGGGCAATTAACATCGTAATAAATAATATATAAAACGAATTGAACAATTGGTCACGAATTCCCCCGCCCGCACGTACATTGCTTGACGGAGAGGTTAAAAAGTCAAGCGAAATATGTTTAAATCCATTAATCAAAATATATGAAAATAACCCAACTAATATAGAAATGATTATGATTGCAATGGCTATAAATACTCCTGTGGCAATCCGATCTGCAGTTTTACTGTTCATCACATTTTCCTCCTTGACGAAAGGTAGCGAATGAGGAGAATAAACGCAAACGACATGATTAATAAAATTAAGCCCATTGACCAAAGAGTATTATTTTCTACACTACCGTAGGTTGTATGGCCCATGTTAAGAGTAATAATTGTCGTTAAGGTTGCTGATGCGTCTAATAAGCTTGTTGGTAAGTCTCTTACGTTACCGATGACCATTTGTACCGCAAGAGCTTCTCCAAATGCTCTTGCCATCCCAAGAACGATAGCAGTCAAGAGGGTAGGTAATGCAGCAGGTATTAAAACTTTTCTTATAGTTTGCCAGCGAGTAGCACCTAAAGCATACGAACCTTCACGAAGATTTTTAGGCAGTGAACTCATCGCATCCGTTGCAATTGTAGTTACTGTCGGCAAAATCATGATTGATAATACAATGGTACCTGAGAGCAAGCTAAAACCAAGTCCGCCCACATGTTCCCTGATAAATGGTACTAACACTGTAAGCCCGATGAAGCCATAAACTACAGATGGAATTCCGACCAAAAGCTCTATCACTGGCTGTAAAATTTTCCTTCCCCATGAGGGTGCAATTTCGGTCATAAAAATCGCTCCGCCAATACCTAATGGTGCTGCCACTATTGCTGCAAGAAAGGTTACCGCAAAGGAACCAAAAATAAACGGTAAAGCCCCATATTCAGGTTTCGCTTGATTTGTAGGATTCCAGTGGGTACTGGTTATGAACTCAATAAGACTTACACCATTTTTGATAAAAGATTGTAAACCCTTTGAACCAAGGAAAATAGTTATCGAGATGGTTGCTGATATCATGATGACAGCACACAAGATAACGAGAATTTTCCCGCGCAATTCCCCATCGAGCCAATTTTTCTTAGACCTTAACAATCTGTCTTTTGCAGGAACTAACTTTTCCATAATGCACCAAACACCCCTAAAATACGTCATAATAGGGTAAATGCTTAATTGCATTTACCCTTTCATTATTCAACCTGTTTTTATAGGTTTTTTTGATTTCCTTTAGCATCGCGCTCAACTTTCATTTTTGTTACTGGTAGATATCCTTGTTCTTTTAAAAGTGTGTTTTGGATATCGTCAGACATTAAATAGTCAAGGAACGCTTTTGCAAGATCTGTTGCTTCACCTTTTGTATAAGAGTGTTGGTATGCCCAAACTGGGAATTTACCAGATTGCACATTTTCTTCAGTTGGTTCTACTCCATCGATTGCAAGTGGAGCCACCGATTCGTCAGTGAAGTATGAGAATGCAAGGTAACCCACTGCACCATCAGTTTCATTGATAATCTTTTTAACGGTGTTTGAAGAATCTTCCGTAATCCCTTCAGCAGGTGTTGCTCCATCAAGGGCGAACTTATTGAATACTGCACGTGTTCCTGAAGAGTCCGGACGGTTTACAAGAACGATCTTCTGGTCTTTTCCGCCAAGTTCTTTCCAGTTTGTGATTTTTCCAGTGAAAACTTTAATTAAATCTTCTTTTTTAATATCTTTAATACCAACTTTAGGGTTAACAGCTGCTGTCATACCTACCACAGCTACTTTATGGTCAACAAGCTGATCAGCTGGGATACCTTCTTTTTCTTCAGCGAATACGTCCGAATTACCAATCTGCACAGATCCTTCAGCAACTTGTGATAAGCCAGTACCAGACCCACCCGCGTTTACTTGAACATCAACATTTGGATTTTCAGCCATAAACTCTTCAGCAGCCGCGGCAACTAATGGTTGCATTGCAGAGGAACCAGAAATGGTTAATGAGCCAGAAAGTTCTGTAGTTTTATTATCTTTATTAGCAGCTTCATCTTTTTTATCAGTAGAGGCTCCTCCACCACAAGCAGCAACAAATACCATTAATGCTGCTAGAGTAAGTAATAGGCCAAATTTCTTAAAGCTTTTCATTTGTTTAATTCCCCCTGTGTATTTTGGTTTGTTTGTTATTTATTCTGCCTTACATGTCTAAGAATAAAACTAAACTGTTAACCGAGTTTTAATTGAATGTAAAGGTTTTGTAAAGATATGTTGAGTTTGTGTAAATCGATAAAATTCTCTAGATATATATTGTCCATAAAAAATTTAATAAATGCAGAGTAGATGATCTTAATAATAAAAAACACCTGCCTCAAATTGAGACAGGTGTTTCAGTAATATTAATGATCAGCTTGACTACTGTTTTGGGTTTATTCGTTATTTACTTCCTGTTGATCAGAGGTTGCATTTTTTTCTGTATCTTGACGTTCTTTCTTTAAGTCAAAATAAGCATCCAAGACTCTTCGGCCGATTAAATTATTGATGCTTGGCCCGCTATTCCCTTGATATGCCCACGGTACGACAACAGCCATTGCCACCTCTGGATTATTAGACGGTGCAAAACTTACGAGACTTAGGTTCATTACTTCAGTCCCACGCTTTGACTTATCAGCGCCGTCATAAAATGCCTGTGCTGTTCCGGTCTTTCCTGCAGGGTGATAATCTGCGCTCTTAAAGTAACTTACAGCTGTACCGTCACCCACCTGCATAACCATCCGAAATCCTTCTTGAACCCGCTTAATCCAAGATTGCTTCATATCTAAACGATTTAATACTTTCGGCTGAATTTCCTCAACAATAGGACCCAATTCATTATTTTCCATTTCCGGTTCGCGAATTTCCTTAACCAGATGCGGCTGGATCCGATTCCCACCATTTGCGATTGTGGAGACGTACTGCGCGAGTTGGATTGGTGTATACGTATCATACTGACCAATCGAAAGGAAAAGAAGTAAACCAGGAGTCCTTTCAGGACCTGGAAAGCCGCTCATTTCATTAGGTAAGTCAATCCCTGTACGCGTACCTAAACCAAATTGACTAAATGACTGCCGCATAGTATCAAAGGCAGAATAATCTAATGGGAGCGGTTGATTTGGTCTATATTGGCCACCTGCCATCGCAATAACAGTTTTCCACATATATACGTTGGAGGAGACCTGTAGTGCCCTTAAATCATTTATCCTGCCAAATGTCCTCCATGATGACATGACAGGTGAGCTAGCTATTCTCAAAGGCTCATCTAGTTGTGTAGAGCCTGGTTGTATTGCCCCAGTTTTATATCCAGTTAATATCGTCGCCCCTTTTACTGCTGACCCAACGTTATAAGAAGTGGTAATATTTCCTCCTGCAAAGTCCTTCATGACTGTTTTTCCATTTTTATCTTTACCAATTTGTTTTCCAGCCAGTGATAGGACTTCACCGGTATGGGGATCCATCAGAACGACGAAGGCTCGATCTAGAAGGGAGGTATTTGGTTTTTGCTTTGCACTCCACATTTCTTCTTCGATGATATCTTCTACCTTCTTCTGAAGATCCATATCAATTGTTAAAACAAGATCCTTACCCCTTTTTCCTTCTGAAACTACTTCAGTTGAAAGTATTTTACCGGACTTGTCCGTTACATTTTTCACTTTTGCCTTTTGACCATGTAATACATCTTCATATTTTAATTCAAGATAACTTTTTCCAACTCGGTCATTACGGCTATAGTCACGGGCCATATACTTTTCTAATTGCTCCTTGGGAATCCCTGCTTCGGAGGAAGTTACATCTCCTAATATGGATTTTAATGTATCACCGAAAACATACTTTCGTTCCCAATCAGTTGTTGTATCAACACCAGGTAAGTTTTCTAAGTTTTCACTAACAATCGCAAATTCTTTAGGTGTAACATTTTTATTTTTAACAATTTGTGGCGTCAAGGCATAACCACTATTAAAGTCCCTATAGATGGCAAGGGTTTCAAGATCTTCTCCAATAATACTGTTTACTTCATCCTCAGTTATTCGATCGATCTGAAGTTTATAAATTTGCTTATCATCCAATTTTTTTTGCTCATATAATGCCCATTCTTTTTTCGTAACTTTTGCTTTTGCTTCTTTGGGATGTTTTAAAATCCAATAATCCTTTTTATCACGAACAGGAACTTTCGATGTATCTTTGTTAATGATTTTTGCTAATTTTGCCGCGCTCTCCAACATTTCCTTTTGGGTGGTTTGTTGATATTTTGTGTAAGTAATCGCGTTCAAGGGTGTATTATCAACAATGATTTTACCATTGCGGTCGAACATTTTTCCCCTTGGTACAGGGTTATTAACAGTAATATCTTCCGTCCGTTCAATTTCACGTTTAAAATCATCACCAAATACGATTTGCAATTCACCAAGTCTAAGTATAAGGATAGAAAATAGCAAAAACACGACAAAGAATAACATGTTTAAACGAAATGGAACATGTTCCTTCTTTTTTTTCTTTTTATTATTCAAAGTATATAAACACTTCCTTTTTTCACGGCTTAAAAGTCACTTTCTCTATTTTAAAGGATAATTCCGCTTTTATCTACGAAAAACCCTTACCATTTTCAGCATAAAAGCCCCAGTGAAAAATGAAAAATGCGGTGAGTAAATAAAATACTCATCGCATTACGTTGCTGGTAAATGTACTCTTTTAATAAAAAGATAGATGCATGTGTGCCCTGCACCCAAAGCAAGAAGTAGGATTGGTATACTGATTTCTGCATTAAACCAAGTGATAGCAGCTAAAAAGGATAATATGGAAACAATCCTTCCCAAATTCAAGAATATTTCCCGAACTACAATGTACTCAATCCTCATTTCTGCCGCTTTCCAACCTGTTCCAATCACATCATATGTAGTGGACATATATGGGACGAGCAAAAGCGGATAGGCAATTGCAATCATACCGCCATAGATTAACAATTTGACAAAATTCACGTCCCAAACAATTAACAGGACAGACGCATATAGGATAAGTCCACCAATAAGAATCGCTTTTTTTCGAAACTTTTGTT
Source organism: Bacillus sp. ISL-75 (assembly GCF_018613095.1). Taxonomy (NCBI): domain Bacteria; kingdom Bacillati; phylum Bacillota; class Bacilli; order Caryophanales; family Bacillaceae; genus Bacillus; species Bacillus sp. ISL-75. Next base: position 13,694 of record NZ_JAGGQX010000014.1, on the reverse strand, counting down.
TAATTAACCTAGACGCAAGATAATACGCTATAAATGATATTCCTGAATTAAGGAGACCAAATGTTCCTAAAGACAGTTCACTTCCTGTCGAAATATAAACAAGCACTGATATGACAAATGCAAAGGTCCCTTCCCTCAGTCCCTGGAAAAAGTTAGCGTTTGTAATCAGTCGCCAATTTTCATTTTGTTTTCTTTCATTAAGAATCTGATTAACACAATAGCTTCCTGCCGATGGTCGTGGTTTCAATGAAAAACTCATAAAAACCGCAAGTGCAAATAAAGCTAGCGACATTCCAAAAACAATGGTATATCCAGTGAATTTGTCAAATCTAGTTATTATGATTCCAGCAGCGATTGGTCCAATCATTCCACCCGCAGACGATAATATCCCTAAAAAACCATTAAAAAAATCTCTCGTATCTGGTTCGGTGATTTCAAATGTTAACACATTATAAGCAAGCCAATAAAACCCATAACCTACTCCTAACAGACTCCCTAATAAAAGTAAATAAGTAGAAGCCTTTGTGCCAGCGATTAAAACCATTACATAAAATAACGCTAAAAAAATCACACCGATTCTAAGCACGATTACTCTGTCAATTTTCTTGGCCCATCGGCCAGCTAAAATGAAGGTGAGCAGTTGTAAAACAACAATCGATAAATTAAAAAGGGCGATATCTGAATACTTACCCGTTTGTTTCCATAGATAAATATTTACAAACGTATTGGATAAAGCAACACTTAATGAATATAACCCACCAATAATCAGCAAAAGTGATAAATCTTTTGTTAGTTTTACATCACCTAGAATCTTAAATTTTTTTGCCATAAAAAACTCCCCTTTATCTTATGGGTAGTCTTTAACAAGCAAGTTTTTCTTATTCACTTATTCAAATCCAAAAAAAAGAAGACAGCCTAAGCTGCCTTCTTACCATTGCTATTATTTTGCTTGGCTGTAACGTTTTGAAACTTCATCCCAATTTACTACATTCCAGAAAGAGGAAATATAATCCGGGCGTTTGTTTTGATATTTCAAGTAGTAAGCATGCTCCCATACATCAAGACCAAGAATTGGAGTTTTACCTTCCATTAATGGAGAGTCTTGGTTAGGCGTACTTGATACTTCTAATTCTCCGCCAGACACAGATAGCCATGCCCAACCAGATCCGAAACGAGTAGTTGCTGCTTTAGCAAACTCTTCTTTAAAGCTTTCGAAACTGCCAAATTTGCTGCTGATTGCGTCAGCTAATTCACCAGTAGGTGCACCGCCTCCATTTGGAGAAAGGATTTGCCAGAATAAAGAATGGTTAGCATGACCGCCGCCATTGTTACGAACTGCAGTACGTGCAGCTTCTGGAACCGCATCCAAATTAGCAATAACTTCTTCAACTGATTTAGAAAGTAATTCTTCATTACCAGCTAAAGCGTTATTTAGATTGGTTACATATGTGTTGTGATGTCTAGTGTGGTGAATGTTCATTGTTTCTTTGTCAATATGTGGTTCAAGTGCGTTTTCTGCATACGGTAATTGTGGTAATTCAAATGCCATGATTATTCCTCCTATGTATATGGTGATTTTTTCAGCCTTAGAATTTAGAATATTTCTAAAGCTTTCCTTTTTAAGATACCAAAGTCAGTGCTCAGTTTCAAATATAATGCTTAGGCTCTTAACATAAATACCATGCCCGTAATGAAGGATTTTATTCTAGATTTTACTAAAACGTAATCCACTACCGTTCCTAACAATTATTCGAAAAATTGTCACCTTTCACCCGAAGGGCAATCTGTCAACGATTTTTGTCATATCCGACTTTTGTCACTACCAATTCATGTAAAGGCTCTATTGACACCTTATTAATAATTTATTTTAATCAAAGAGAAGGGTGCTAAGGAGTGATTTTTCCATGCAGAAAAGTAGTTATTCTATATATAATTTACTAGTTTACTTTTACGAAAAAAAAGAACCAATTCAAAAGATTAAAGCCGGTTCCGTTCTTTTTCAAGAGAAGGACCCTGCCCAGTATGTTTTCTTATTGCGTAAAGGAAGTATTTCACTTGGAAGAGTTCATTTACGCGGCAAGGATTTTATCTTAAAAATCTTAAATGACCAGGAATTAATTGTAGAGTATCAACTTTTCAAACCATCTCCTCATTATCAATTTTACGCAAAAACGATGACAGATTGTGAAATGATCTTTATCAAGAAGGAACAATTTGAAGAATTTATTAAAAATGATCCAGAAGCAATGAGCGCTCTTGTTGCATGGCTAAGTACAGGTTATTTAAAGGCACAAATGAAATGCCAAGACCTAATTATGAATGGTAAAAAAGGCGGTTTATATTCTATCCTCATCCGCTTATCTAATTCTTATGGACTTAAGACAGAAGATGGAATTCTTATAGATCTGCCCTTAACACATCAGGAATTAGCTAATTTAACCTATGGGACGCGTGAAGTTATTCAACGAGCCTTAAAAGATCTTCGCGAGAAAGAGATCATTACCTATGATAATCAAAAGTTTACTATAAAAAAACTCAACTATTTAAAAGAAGAAGTTGACTGTCAAAATTGTTCCTTTGAAATTTGCGGATTGAATTAATCAACCAAATCCACCCATATAAGTGGCTCAGGCTGTCGAAAAACTTTCGATAGCCTTTTATTTTATTCTCTTTCCTTAATAATTAATTCATCGCGTTAATTTGTTAAAATAATATTAATATATAGGATTTTCAACTTGTCTGTTGATTTGCGCTCCAGGCGCTTCGCTTTCCGCGGGCGTGCCGGGGAGCCTCCTCGTCGCTTCGCTCCTGCGGGGTCTCCCCTGCCCCGTACTCCCGCAGGAGTCTTCGCGCCTTCCGCTCCAATCAACGGTGTAGTATTTAATTAAGACCTTCAACTCATATAAGGTGAAATCAATGGTTAAGCCAAAAGAGTTTAGCCAAAGTGAATGTGAATTTGTGTCAATTTATGAACTTGTTCCAGAAGATTTAGTAGGACTAGAAAAAAAGTATGTTGCAATGCTTTAAGTTCATTTGCCTCCCTGGTGATTGGAGCGGAGGGCACTCGACTCCTGCGGGATAGAGAGGTCACTGGAGACCCCACAGGCGCTAAAGCGCCGAGGAGGCTCCAGGACCTCCCCGCGGAAAGCGAGTGCCCGGAGCGGAAATCAACAGGCTAGTTAGCAGGGACAATCAATTAATTAAATCGAAAATTTAGGTTCAGACAAAATAAAAAATTACCGAGAAAATGACTCTTTCTCAACTATCTGATTCACCCATATAGGTGGCTTTTTTTACAAGACTAAAATGAAAAAATAAACAATCATAAGGATTTGAATAATTGTTTTTGTCAGAACACTGCTTATAAATCCAATAACAGAACCAAAACCAATTTTTAAGCTCTCAGTGAAATTTCTTTTGTTGAAGATTAATTCAGCTCCTATTGCCCCGATAAATGGACCAATAAGGATTCCTAAAAAAGGGATAACAAATGGTCCAACGATAATCCCTATCGTACTTCCCCAGATTCCGGCCTTGGAACCTCCATATTTTTTAATTCCAATCATATTAGCAATATAGTCGGCAACAAATAAAAGTACAATAAACAAACATTGAATCAACCAAAAGTACCATCGAAAGGGTTGAAAATTAAAAAAGACTCCATACAATAAAAAGCCTGCCAGTATAAATAACACACTTGGAACAATCGGATACACCAGACCAACAAATGCAACAATAAATAACAAAATGATGATACTCCAATAGACCAATTCCATTTTATCCATCCCTCATAAAACTTTTTCTAGATATTTTATACAGTGTACACTTTCCTTCTTACGATTAAAACTTGGAATAGGTTTCAAAATATAAAATTGAGTTGCTGTCATTCTTGTATATAACCTTTACTAAAGATACAATAGATGCTGAAGCAATCATTTGTGATTTAATGTATAAAGGTGGTCATTATGAATATTTTCAAGCAATTGTATAAAAGTATCTACTCTCCTAAAGATATTGCCTTATTTCGATTCCAAGGGATAGGAAAAACAATATTATATGTTTTCTTCTTAACATTAATTTCGATTCTGCCGTCAGTTATTTACTTAAGTACCGCACTTACCACGGGTGTCGATACGGCAAGAACCATTATTACTGACGAATTACCTGATTTTTCAATTCAAGACGGGCATCTAACAGCCGATACTAAAGTGCCCATTACATTAAATAAGGATGATTTTTCTATTATTTTAGACCCCACTGGAGCTATCTCTGCAGATGATATCCAAGATGAGGGAAATTCTTTTGCCATGTTAGAAGATCAATTTGTTTTAGCTGCAGGCGGCCGATTTGATACATATCCCTATTCCATGTTAGAAGGGCTAAACATTGCAAAGGGAGACATTGTGAATTTTATTAACACAATTGGCGGAATAAAATGGATATTAATCCCTGTGGTTTCTGTGTTTATCTACTTGTTTGCATGTGCTGGCAGTTTTATCGAGGTAACGGTTTTGGCTCTAATTGGTTTATTATTAAAGAACATTTTAGGTAGGAAACTAAATTACCGGCAGTTGTGGCGAATGGCTGCATACAGCGAAACATTACCCACATTGTTTTTTACCATTATGGCGGCAATTAAAACAACCGTTCCTAACAGCTTTATGATTAATTGGTTTGTTGTGATCATCGTATTATACCTAGCCATAAATGAAATTCCAAAACCCAAAAAAGTGAACTAAGAGGCGCCCATAGCGGGCGTTTTTTTTATTAACACGTTCTTTTTACAATCGGACAAGCATACCAATGTACAAACTGTCTATTTGGAGGCTTGTCCAATGAAAAAGTTATTTGGTTTCTTATTAGCCGTTTTAATCATATATGTAATTTATATTGATTTAACTGTTGGCACCCTGCCTTCCTCATTCACACAGCAGGTGGATGCTAAAATCGAAACACAAAATACGGAGTTGAAAACAGAAACAAACATACCTTCTTTCGAAGCACAAGTTGAACCAGGTGAAACAGTGCTATCTATCGTGGAACATCAACTGGATAAATCACTTCCCGTATCGATTTCTGACTTAATCGAGGACTTTCGAAAATTAAATCCTGGGGAGACTCCAGAAAAAATTCAAATCGGGTCTACATATCATTTCCCTGATTACTCAAAATAAAGAGGATAGTGCTTATTCTTGTCAAAAATAGTGAAAGGCTGATAAAATAGAGTCGGATTGTTTTTATATACCTTATTCGAATCCCATTTTGAAGGAGCGAATTACTCGTGAGTGAAATATTACACCGCACAAAAACTCGACCAATTAAAGTTGGTAACTTAACGATTGGCGGGAGTAACGAATTATTTATACAAAGTATGACCACAACAAAAACACATGATGTTGAAGCAACCGTTGCTGAAATAAAGCGTCTTGAGGAAGCTGGCTGTCAGATTGTTCGGGTGGCTTGTCCGGATGAACGGGCTGCGAATGCCATTCCTGAAATCAAAAAAAGAATCAACATTCCACTTGTTGTCGATATTCATTTCGATTATAAATTGGCTCTTAAAGCAATTGAAGGCGGAGCAGATAAAATCAGAATCAATCCCGGTAATATCGGAAAACGGGAAAAAGTCGAGGCTGTCGTAAAAGCAGCGAAGGAGAAAGGCATTCCCATCCGAATCGGGGTAAATGCTGGCTCACTCGAAAAGAGAATTTTAGAGAAATACGGATATCCAACAGCAGATGGTATGGTTGAAAGCGCGCTGCACCATATTAAAATTCTTGAGGATTTAGATTTCCATGACATTATTGTTTCCATGAAGGCCTCTGATGTAAATCTTGCCATTGAAGCTTATGAAAAGGCATCGAGAGCATTCGATTATCCCCTTCATCTTGGGATTACTGAGTCTGGAACCCTTTTTGCAGGCAGCATAAAAAGTGCGGCTGGTTTAGGCACTATTTTACACATGGGAATCGGTAACACACTACGTGTTTCCTTAAGTGCAGACCCAGTTCAGGAAGTAAAAGTTGCTAGAGAACTTTTAAAGGTATTCGGTCTCTCTTCTAACGCGGCCACATTGATCTCTTGTCCGACATGCGGCCGGATTGAAATTGACCTCATTAGTATTGCAAATGAAGTCGAAGAATACATTGAAAAAATTAAAGCTCCGATCAAAGTAGCAGTTTTAGGCTGTGCCGTTAACGGACCTGGAGAGGCCCGTGAAGCCGATATTGGCATTGCCGGTGCTCGAGGTGAAGGGTTATTATTCAGGAAGGGTGAGATCGTCCGCAAGGTTCCTGAAGCCCAATTAGTTGAGGAATTGAAAAAAGAAATTGACCAAATTGCCGAAGAATATTTTCAGAAAAAAGCAGAGGAAGATAAAATTACGAATTAATATCAAGAAACCCGGTATTTTCACCGGGTTTCTTTTTGCTCCTATGCAGGTTTTGTTAAAAGAACGGAAGAATAAAGATACCAATAACAATCGATATTGCACCGATACCGATGGCCCAGGCACCTAGCCCTGTGGCCCCTCTCCTTCTGGCAACAAAACCTAACACTATTCCTGCAGCTCCAAAAAGAATAGGTAATACAAACAGTGATAAAATCGAAAGCACTAAAGCAAGCGTACCTAGACCTGTACCACCCGCAGCATTTTCCCTTTGCCCCGTCTGTTCCTTTCTTCGGATAAGAGGAGTAGGAGCAGCTATTTCCGCTGCTGTTTCTTCCCTATATTCTGAAGATCGTATCGGAACAGAAGCACCAATCTTAGCTGTATTGTCTTCTTTTTTCAATGTGTAGTGAGCCTTAATAGGTGCGGCAATTTCTGATGCTGTTTCCTCCCGATATGATGTAGGAGAATTGGGAATATCTTGGCCAATATTTGCACTTTGAAGAGCTTCCTGCACTTTCGTGTCTCTTTCATCTGCCATCCTAATCCCTCACTTTCAGTAATAGGAGCATTAATTATTGTTTGCCTCTGTCTGCTTTTTAGTATGTTAATGTTTGCCTAAATTAGTTTTTTGTTTCTTTTCCCCCGTTGACCACTCAATTTTGGTAAACTAAAAGGAGAATCCTAAAAGCTATATGAAGGTGAGAGCAAAAATGAGAAAAAGGTTTGGAATTGATATTGATGGAACGGTTACATGCCCCAAATCCATCATCCCTTTTATTAATAAAGCATTTGACTTGAATATTTTGTATGAGGACGTTAATCAATATGAATTAACTCCATTCGTAAATGTTTCAGAAAAAGAGTTCGCCACATGGTTTTCTGAAAATGAACCCATGATTTATAAAGGCTCTCCTCTCGCTGAAGGAGCGGGAAAAGTCTTAAATAAATGGAAAAAAGAGCATGAATTGTTTTTCATTAGTGCACGCGGCTCCCATTTACTCGATGTAACCATCCAATGGTTCCTTGATAAAGGCTTAACCTTTGACCACATCGAATTAATTGGATCACATGACAAAGTAGCCACAGTGAAAAAGCATTCGGTTGATATCTTTTTTGAGGATAAACACGATAATGCTGTGATGATCCATGAAGAGTGTCAGATTCCTGTCATATTATTTGATACACCATATAATCAAGATCCTCTTCCAAAAGGTGTCATCCGGGTTAATAACTGGAAAGAAGCTTATATTTGGGTAGAAAACTGGGAAAAGCAGCAGCAGGTCCACAGGGAAATGGTTAGTTCCAGCATTTAATTTTAGATACAAAAAAAACAGCTTGTAGGCAGACAAGCTGTTTTTTAATGACATTCAGGACAAAGACCGTAAATCTCAAATTTATGACCTGAAATATCGTATCCTTTTAAATTTTCACTTAAGTCGTTCATTGGGCAAGTTTCAATTTCTTTCGTTTTTCCGCAAGTCATACAGATAAAATGATGATGATGGTGATGTCTTGAACATGTAAAACGGAAATGTTTCTCTCCTGATAATTCTGTCATCTCAAGAATCCCCATATTTACAAACAAGGAAAGATTACGATAGATAGTATCAAAGCTCAGACCTGGATAATCATCTTTAAGCTGATCCAAGACGTCCTTAGCCGTTAAATATTTATCACTGTCAGCAAACAATTGAAGCATATCTTCTCTTTTACCAGTTTGTTTAAACCCTTTTTCTTTTAAGTATTGAATTGCCTCATTAACGTTCACCTGACGGCACCCCCTTACGAATTAAGAATTTTTTATAAAAAATAGAAAAAATTAAGATAAGAACAGCAATCATCACGATTGTTCCACCGGGAGCTAAATCTAAATAATACGCAGTAAACAACCCGCCAAGTACTGACACTTCACCAAAAAGGACAGATAAAAAAATAGTTTGCTTAAATCCTTTGGCTAGCCTTATACTGGCTGCTACAGGTAACGTCATTAAAGATGAAACCAACAAAATTCCGACAATTCTCATAGAAGCTGCAATTACCAAGGCCACCATGACAATAAAAATAAAATGAATACTTTTGGCCGCTATCCCTGAGGCTTTCGCGTGTTCTTCATCGAAGGATAATAAAAAAAGCTCTTTATACAATAAAATAATCACTAAAATTACCATGATACCGATAATAAATACGACCCATAAATCAGTTCTGCTAACTGCCGAAACACTGCCAAATAAATAACTAAACAAATCAGTATTAAAACCATTGGCAAGCGAAATAAATATAACCCCTAAGCCAATACCACTAGAGAGAATAATTGGAATCGCAAGTTCTTGGTAGTGCTTATAGACGCCTCTAAGTTTTTCGATGAACAGTGATCCCCCAACAGAAAAAACCATTCCTAAGTATAGTGGATTTACTCCTGCCATCATCACAACATTTCTTTCAAGAAGCAGGCTCGCTGCTATGCCTGCTAGTGTAACATGACTGAGTGCATCCGCAATTAACGATAGTCTTCTTACAACAACAAACACTCCTAGTAACGGGGCAATAATTCCGATCATAAGCCCCGTTAAAAAAGCATTTTGTAAAAATTCATAGTGGAAAATTCCTTGAATCATTTTACAACGCCTCCGTGCTCATGATGATGGTCTAGCATGTGAACATCATGGCCATAAATTTTAGAAATACCATCAGCCCGGAGCTGTTCAAATTCCATTGTTTCCCCATGAAAATGCAAATGTTTATTCAAGCACGCAACATGTGAGACTTTATCCGAAATAGTCCCAATATCATGAGTAACCAATAAAAGGGTAATATCATGACTTTTATTTAAATCACCCAGCATTTGATAAAAATTATTAACATTCTCGGCATCAACGCCTACCGTAGGTTCATCCAGAATGAGAAGACTTGGTTCACTAACTAGGGCTCGTGCAATAAAAACTCTTTGTTGCTGACCTCCAGAGAGCTCACCAATATTTCTGTTGCTAAAACCTTTCATACCGACTGCCTCCAAGGCTTCGATTACTTTTTGCGCATGTTCTTTTTTAAAAAACTTAAACATCCCAAGCTTTTTGGTTAAACCACTCTCGACAACTTCAAATACAGTAGCAGGAAAACCAGTGTTGAAGGAATTAGCCTTTTGAGAAACATAGCCAATTTTTTGCCAATCTTTAAACTTATTAATTTCCTTACCGAATAAAAAGATGTCCCCTTTTTGCGGCTTTAATAACCCTAATATCAACTTCAATAGTGTTGATTTTCCAGAACCATTAGGACCGACAATTGCCAAAAAAGAACCACTTGGAATAGTAATGTTAATGTCCTCTAGAACAACATCTTTTTCATAACGATACGAAAGTTTTTTTACTTCTATAATTGATTGCATAGTCAGCGCATCACCTTTAATTATAAGAATCATTCCGATTTAACCTAAAGTAGTATACAATAGGTATTCTTGAATGTAAAGTCTGCCACTCCGGCATTCGTCCAGTTGATTCACAAAAATCTCTAATCACACTCCCGGAACTTCTTCATACATTAAGGTGAGGAGTGGTGAGAATGACAATTTTTCAGAGCATCATTAATCATAAAATTAACACGATAACAGCTGAAGAACTGGTAAAATATGCGGATCAATTTAAAATATCAGTGACTAGACAGCAGGCAGTGAAAATTGCCGAATACTTAAGAGGGAAAAATGTGAATATATTTGATGATTCACAGCGGACTCAATTAGTGAAAGAAATTGCCAAAACAGCGGGTCCAGCAACGGCCCGAGAAGTAAATAAATTATTTATACAGTTAACTAAAAAGTAAAAGCTGTGCACTTTTGCACAGCTCTTTTTTATGATTGCATGATAAGGTCAAGCAGGTTCTCATTGAACTTTTGTTCCCGAAGCATATGAATCTCAAATTTATATGGGGCTTTTTTATTATTCTTATCCTCACCCACATATGGAGTTTCTAAAATCTTAGGAACATCGGTAAGCTGTGGATGGTGGACAATATAATTTAGGGCCTTAAAACCGATATGGCCAAACCCGATATTTTCGTGTCTATCCTTTCGCATCCCGACCGCATTTTTACTATCATTAATATGCAGGACTTTCAATTTGTTCAAGCCAACTATTTTGTCAAATTCATTTAATACACCATCAAAATCCTCAACGATATTATAGCCTGCATCATGCGTATGGCAAGTATCAAAACAAACGGATAGCTTATCACTATAGTTTACTCCATCCATAATCATCGCTAATTCCTCGAAGGATTTTCCACACTCGGAGCCTTTTCCAGCCATCGTTTCCAAGGCAATTTGTACTTGCTCTTTGCCAGTCAGTACTTCATTTAATCCTTCGATAATTTTTTTAATACCAGACTCGGTACCGGCACTTACATGTGCTCCAGGATGCAGGACGATTTGCTTTGCTCCAATTGCCTCTGTTCTTTCAATTTCTGTTCGAAGAAATCTAACACCCAATTCAAAAGTATCTGGATTGGTTGTATTTCCAATATTGATAATATAAGGAGCATGAACGACAATTTCGGAGATACCGTTCAGTTCCATATGTCTCCGCCCTGCTTCAATATTGAGATCTTCGATTTTTTTTCTTCTTGTATTTTGCGGTGCTCCGGTATAGACCATAAACGTGTTTGCACCATAGGAAACTGCTTCTTCACTTGCGGCAAGCAGCATATCTTTCCCACTCATCGAAACATGTGATCCTAATTTAAGCATACCTTTTTCTCCCTGGTTTGATTATTTTTTTCTTTGCTCAATCCTTCGTTCGCGCTTTTTGATTTTATCCATTTCCCATTGCATTTTCTTTTTATAACCCGGTTTTACTTTGTTTGGCTTCTTAACCAACGATTTAGCTTTTTGATCGGCCTTATCCTCTTGCCTTACACGTGTTTTCCTTTTATTTCGTTCATCGACGGTAACAAATTCGTTATTTTTAAGGTCGACATTCTTAAATTGAATCCCCATTTTTTCTAACCGGTTTAACGCATCTTCATCCGATGACTCATAAATTGTGAGGGCAATGCCCGAATTTCCGGCACGCGCTGTTCTCCCGACTCTATGGATATAAAAATCTAAGTCTGATGGGAGTTCATAGTTGATGATATGGCTGACCCCTTCTATATCAATTCCTCTAGAAGCAAGGTCTGTTGCGACAATATATTGATAATCCAAATCCTGAATTTGCTTCATCATTTGTTTCCGTTCTCGAGGACTTAGATCACCATGAACTCGGCCAACTTTTAAACCTTTTTCATTTAAAAAGTACGCCACTTCTTCAGCCATTTTTTTTGTATTTGTAAATACAATCGCTAGATAAGGATTGTAGGCAAGAAGGGCATCATGAACAAGCTGCTTTTTACTCCGGTGTCTTGATGGCAAAAGATAATGCTCTAAATTTTCTGCTGCTCTTCTTTTCGGTTCTATCTGAACAGTTTTTGGATTTTCCATATATTTTTTAAGAAAGGGTTTTAATTTTTCCGGGATCGTTGCTGAAAAAACGAGCATTTGCAAGTTTTCCGGCATTTTAGCTGCTACTCGATCCAAATCCTCAATAAATCCCATATCTAACATCATATCAGCTTCATCCACGACCAGGATTCCCGCAGTATGAACAAATAAAGCTTTTTCACTCATCAGGTCCTTGATTCTACCCGGAGTTCCAACAACTATATGTGGCTGAACCTTTAATTTTTCAATCGACCGCTGCTTATCCGTCCCCCCAATATAGCATCTAGTCATAATGGATTGCTCTGGGCTGCAATGCGACGTTATTTTTAATATTTGGTGATAAATTTGAGAGGCAAGCTCTCTTGTAGGTGCAGTAATGACAGCTTGAACTTCCTGTCGTGATGGGTCAATTTTTTCGAGGATTGGAAGAACATAGGCAAGCGTTTTACCCGTCCCTGTTTGTGACTGACCAATAGCACTCTCTCCCTTTAAAACGACAGGAATCATCCGTTCCTGAATTTCAGTCGGCTCAGTAAAACCGAACTCCTTAACGGCTTCTATAATAAATGGTTGAAACGTAAAACGATCAAAACGATTTTCTTTCATATATTTGCTCCTTATAGTTAAAATCTCATGATTTTGGAGTAGTTTTCTTACTTTAGCAAGTGCATCACTTTCTATTCCATCATGCAATTATAGTCAATATTTCATCAAAACTCCAGTTATCTTTCGTTTTAATATCATTTTCTACTTATTACTGACTTTTAAACAACTAAATTTAGTCTTTGTCCTGTGTATAATACCTAAACCAAATTAGGGTATATGCATAATTTAAAGCATGAGGCAATTGAAAGGAGGCAACGAGATGCAACCAAGACCAAGAATGCCTATGCAGGGGGGCATGGGACCAGGACCTTATGGACCACGTAATCAGATGATGAACCCTGGTTTTAACCCTTTTAGCGGCAGGAATCCAATGATGGGTGCCCCTTCCAATCCGTTTGGAGGAAGAAATAACCGCATGATGATGGGGCAAATGATGGGAAGGCCTAATCCTATGAACAAAGGCGGTGGGGGATTACTTTCGAAAATTCTCGGAGGAAGAAGCCAGGCTGGCGGCTTTATGGGAATGCAAGGAGCAGGAAAAGCAGCATCAGGAGGCGGAGGACTGCTCCAATCTTTGAGTAACCCTGGCGGACTAACTAGCATGTTGAACAATACGCAGCAGGTGCTAAAGACAGCCCAGTCGATTGGACCGATGATCCAACAATATAGCCCAATGATAAAAAATCTTCCTGCAATGTGGAAAATTTATAAAGGATTCAAAAATGCTTCAAAAGCTACGGATGAAGCAACAGTAGAAAATAACCAATCAACTGATGCCGCCGTCGATGAATCATCTAATCATGAAGAGCCTGTAAATAGTACGTCCAATAAAAAAGGGCAACGCAAAAATAAGCAACAGCAAGTGCCTTCAAAAAAAAGTCCATATCAAAAAGGAAGTTCTGTTCCGAAAATGTATATTTAAATGATAAATGCTGGAGACAGCATTCAGATTGTCGAGAAAGAGTATTTTTCTCGGCAATTTTTTATTCTCAGCATTTAATTATTCATTGTACCTGCTAATGGGCCTGTTGATTTCCGCTCTAGGCACTTCGCTTTCCGCGGGCGTGCCGGGGAGCCTCCTCGTCGCTATGCTCCTGCGGGGTCTCCCCTGCCCCGTACTCCCGCAGGAGTCTGCGTGCCTTCCGCGGAAATCAACAGAGCTATAAAATCAATGATGCACTGCTCTTAACACAACCAAACAATAAAAAATTAAGTGGTGAAATCTAT
>NZ_JAGGQX010000013.1:0-98563 GCF_018613095.1 Bacillus sp. ISL-75 | reverse complement strand
GTCGCGGGGTGGAGCAACGAGCATTGCTTCTATGAATAATCTGCGAGTTGTATCAATCGAGCTGCTGCTTGCATATGCTTACTGAGATTGATACAGTCCATGGAACATTGAGCATGGGCAAAATTTTATAATTTCTATTGTCGCGGGGTGGAGCAGTCTGGTAGCTCGTCGGGCTCATAACCCGAAGGTCGCAGGTTCAAATCCTGTCCCCGCAATTGGTCTGGTAGTTCAGTTGGTTAGAATGCCTGCCTGTCACGCAGGAGGTCGCGGGTTCGAGTCCCGTCCAGACCGCCATATGTTGGCTCAGTAGCTCAGTCGGTAGAGCAAAGGACTGAAAATCCTTGTGTCGGCGGTTCGATTCCGTCCTGAGCCACCATTTTAATTAAATAGAGTTTTTATTGTGGCGATTGTGGCGAAGTGGTTAACGCACCTGATTGTGGTTCAGGCATTCGTGGGTTCGATTCCCATCAGTCGCCCCATAATAAATTTATTATATGCGGGTGTAGTTTAGTGGTAAAACCTCAGCCTTCCAAGCTGATGATGAGAGTTCGATTCTCTTCACCCGCTCCAATTTATGGGCCTATAGCTCAGCTGGTTAGAGCGCACGCCTGATAAGCGTGAGGTCGATGGTTCGAGTCCATTTAGGCCCACCATATATCTTTTCACAGCAGCAACTTTAATTGTTCCGCAGTAGCTCAGTGGTAGAGCTATCGGCTGTTAACCGATCGGTCGTAGGTTCGAGTCCTACCTGCGGAGCCAAACGGGGAAGTACTCAAGTGGCTGAAGAGGCGCCCCTGCTAAGGGTGTAGGTCGGGTGACCGGCGCGAGGGTTCAAATCCCTCCTTCTCCGCCATATATTAAGGCCCCTTGGTCAAGCGGTTAAGACACCTCCCTTTCACGGAGGTAACACGGGTTCGAGTCCCGTAGGGGTCATACAAAAAAACTGATAACAACTTGTTATCAGTTTTTTTTTGTTGTATAGGAAATTATAAAATTATTTATTGTGGATAACACTGAACAAGTTCTCTGAATCCAGCTCCAAAATGGTGATTTACATTCAAGACTATAAAGGTCAGTATCAGTTCTAGTGGACCTATGATAAAAGCACTACAAACGAGGACGTGTTTTATACAAGAATCATTATATTGATATAATTTTTAGCACCCTCCTCACCATAGCAAAAACACTGATAACGCTTACATTTACAACAATTCCCCCTAATTTTGAACTATCCATTTTTTATAAATTAAATAACATTTTTTGAATGAAAATCAAAAAAAACTTAAAAAAATTTATATATTTTTGGCGATTACTGATAGAAAAATTGATGTATGGTGTCGAAATTTGTCATATGAATGGTTTTTATGGCATATCGTCTCAATTATTGTCAGAAAAGATAAAAAAGTTTTATAAGGAATATTGGTTAATAGCCATTATAATTGGTCTTTGAAATACATATTTTCATTGGGAATGAGGAGAGCCATGACAGTGAATACGTTTTTTCCGACTGACTATCAGTTACATTTATTTCACGAGGGAAATTTTTTCCAAAGTCATCAGCTTTTTGGCGCTCATATCTTTAAGAATTCCGATAAGGTTTATACACGATTTTGCGTATGGGCCCCTAATGCAATGCAGGTTAGGCTTGCGGGGGATTTTAATAACTGGAATGGTGAAGGGTATGAATTGCAAAAGGTTAATGATGAGGGAGTTTGGATTCTGATTGTTAATAGGGATCTAACAGGGAAGCTATATAAGTATGAAATTATCACACATTCAGGTGAGAGGCTGCTAAAATCAGATCCATTTGCTTTTTATTCTGAAATTAGACCGAATACAGCTTCTATTGTTTATTCGTTAAACCATTATGAGTGGCAAGACAATCATTGGATGAATCGAAGAGGAAAAAAGAACCTCCTTTCTGAGCCAGTGGTAATTTATGAAGTGCATTTGGGTTCATGGAAAAAGAAGGAAGACGGCGAATATCTAAGCTATAAAGAATTGGCATTGGAACTTATTCCATATGTAATTGAGCATGGATTTACACATATAGAGTTATTACCTATAGTCGAACACCCTCTCGATGCCTCATGGGGTTATCAAGGAACAGGTTACTTTTCTGTTACATCCAGGTATGGGACACCAGATGAATTTAGAGAATTTGTTGATATGATTCATCAACATGGTATTGGGGTTATTCTTGATTGGGTGCCTGGTCATTTTTGCAAGGACGCTCATGGCCTTTACCGTTTTGATGGGACGCACATTTATTCCTATAGCACAGCTAGCGACAGAGAGAATGCTGTTTGGGGAACGGCCAACTTTGACCTTGGAAAAGGAGAGGTACAAAGTTTTCTTATCTCAAATGCCCAGTTTTGGATTGACTATTTCCATATTGATGGTTTCCGAATGGACGCAGTAGCTAATATCATTTACTGGCCGAATGGCTCAAATGAAAAGCGTGAAAACCCATTTGGAATTAACTTTTTGAAAAAATTAAACCAACATGTTCATGAGTATGAACCACACTTTTTAATGATTGGTGAGGATTCAACAGAATTTCCTAATGTCACAACACCAGTTACATACGGTGGGCTTGGCTTTGATTATAAATGGAATATGGGCTGGATGAATGACATGCTTGAATATATGGAAACTCCACCTTACTCGCGCTCACATGTTCATTCTAATGTAACGTTTTCATTTTTATATGCCTTTTTAGAAAACTTTATGCTGCCATTTTCTCACGATGAAGTGGTACATGGAAAAAAATCACTGCTCGATAAGATGCCAGGCGATTATTGGGAGAAATTTGCTCAACTTAGACTTTTGCTAGGGTATATGTTTGCTCATCCTGGAAAAAAACTTTTATTTATGGGTTTTGAACTGGGCCAGTTTTCTGAATGGAAAGATAAAGAACAGCTCGATTGGAACTTAATGGACTATGAGATGCATCAAAAATTAAATGCCTACGTAAAGTTTTTAACTAAATTCTATAAACGTTCAAAGGCACTTTATGAACTCGATCATTTACAGGACGGATTCGAATGGATTGATGCCAATAATAGCCACCAATCTGTTTTCTCTTTTATGAGAAAAGGGAAAAAGTCTGAAGAAACATTAGTGGTTATTTGCAATTTTACTGGTGTCAATTACCCAATGTATAAAATTGGTGTTCCTAAATCCGGTGAGTATCGAGAAATTTTCAATAGTGATCATATAGAATACGGTGGAGCTGGATTGGTTAATAAAAAGACTATTATAGCAGAAGAAGAACCATTCCATGGCCAGCCATTTTCATTAAATCTAGCAATTCCCCCATTTGGATTTCAAATCATCAGACCAGTTAAAAAGAGGAAGGAGCGAAAAGGAAATGGCAAAGAAGAAGTGCGTAGCCATGTTATTAGCAGGAGGGAAAGGAAGTAGGCTTAATTCGCTGACAAAGGATCTAGCGAAACCAGCTGTTCCTTTTGGAGGTAAATATCGAATTATTGATTTTGCATTGAGCAATTGCGCCAATTCTGGCATCGATACGGTTGGGGTATTAACACAATACCAACCATTGTTATTAAATTCCTATATTGGGATTGGAAGTGCATGGGATCTTGACCGAAAGGATGGCGGGGTAACTGTATTACCACCATATGCTGAATCTTCCGAAGTAAAATGGTATACAGGCACTGCAAGTGCGATTTATCAAAACCTTAATTACCTTAAACAATACCAGCCTGAATATGTGCTAATCCTATCAGGTGACCATATTTACAAAATGAACTATGAGAGTATGCTTGAATATCATATTGAAAAAAGGGCTGACGTAACTATTTCTTTAATAGAAGTTCCTTGGAATGAAGCCAGTCGTTTTGGGATCATGGATACAGACGAAGAACTAAGAATTGTCGATTTTGACGAAAAACCAGCGAATCCAAAAAATAATCTTGCTTCGATGGGCATTTATATTTTTAACTGGAATATACTTAAAGAATATTTAGAAATGGATGACCGTGTTCCTGAATCGAGTCATGATTTTGGTAAAGATGTGATTCCGATGCTTTTAGAGGAAAATAAAAAATTGTTTGCTTATCCATTTAAAGGCTATTGGAAAGACGTCGGTACGGTCCAAAGCCTCTGGGAAGCTAATATGGATCTACTAAGAGAAGAATGTGACTTAGATTTGTTTGACCACGGATGGAGGATTTATTCAGTTAACCCGAATCAGCCGCCACAATATATTTCTCCGAGTGCGGTGGTTAAAGAGTCACTTATTAATGAGGGATGTACAATAGAAGGGGAAGTAGTGAAATCTGTTCTTTTTCAAGGGGTTACTGTTGGAAAAGGATCCACTATTTTAGAGTCGGTCATTATGCCGGATGCGATCATTGGTAATAATTGTTTGATTGAAAGAGCCATTGTACCTTCTGAAGTGAATGTACCTGACGGGACTGTTATCCGCTCGTTCGATGAAGAGATTATTCTAGTTACTAATGAAATGTTAAGCGGGTTATACCCTGCTTTTTAATATAATACAGGAGGGACTTGGATTGAAAAAAAAGCTACTAGGAGTCATTGATGCCACCACATACCATGAAAATTTGGAAGATTTATTAACACATCGCGCACTTGCTGCCCTGCCTTTTGCAGGAAGATATCGTATTATTGATTTTGTGCTATCGAATATGGTGAATTCAGGTATTCGTAGTGTGGCAATATTTCCAAAAATGCAGTACCGTTCACTGATGGATCATCTAGGTTCAGGGAAAAACTGGGATTTAGATCGAAAACGGGATGGCCTTTTCTTTTTCCCATCTCCAATAGTTGATTACGATGGAAATACAATTGGTTCGTTTGAGAATTTTGCAGCAAATTTAGACTTCTTTTATCGCAGCACGCAAGAGTATTCGATTATTTCCAATTGCTATACGGTTTTTAATATGAACTTTAGACCAATCTTAGATTGGCATAGCAATTCAAGATGTGACATTACCGAAATCCATCAGAAGGATGGAGCTTCAATGGAGATGTACTTAATCAAAACATCCCTACTTATTAAGCTGATTGAAACGCGTAATGAAACAGGGTATACCTGTATGAAGGATGTTGTAAATGATACTGAAAATCTTTACTCGATTTGTAACTATGAATATGACGGTTATGCCGTGATGATAGATTCGATCGAAAACTATTTTTCTACTAGTATGAATTTGCTACAGTCGGATGTCTGGAAAAAACTTTTTATTAAAGAACAGCCGATTTTCACTAAGGTAAAGGATGAGCCGCCAACGAAATATATTAAAGGATCTGTTGTAAAAAATGCAATGATTGCCAATGGATGTTTAATTAGCGGTTCAGTAGAAAATAGTATTATATCCCGAGGTGTAAAGATTGGAAAAGGTGCAGTTATTAAGAACTGTATCATTATGCAAAAGTGCCAGATCGAAGATAATTGTTATCTAGATTCCGTTATTTTAGATAAAGATGTGAAAGTTGAAGCAGGAACTCACTTAACTGGAACAGCGGGGTCACCATTTGTGGTTCGTAAAGGGACAAAACAAGGAGCGTTGATGAACTCGTGAAAGTACTATTTGCCGTTTCGGAATGTGGACCATTTGCAAAATCGGGAGGACTTGCCGATGTTGCTGGTTCCCTTCCAAAAGAATTAAAGAGTTTGGGAACTGATGTCAGAGTTATTCTACCTAAATACGGAACAATTTCAGAAGAATTTAAGAGTGAGATGAAAAAGGTTAAAGAATTTACTGTTTCTGTTGGCTGGAGAAATCAGTATTGCGGAATTGAAGAGCTCACACACCAGGGAGTTACATTTTATTTCGTCGATAATGAATACTACTTTAAACGAGAAAATTTATATGGATATTTTGATGATGGGGAAAGATTTGCTTATTTTAATAGGGCTGTCTTAGACACACTTGCCCAGCTAAACTTTTTTCCAGATGTGTTACATTGCCATGATTGGCACACGGCGATGATTCCTTTTCTGTTACGAACTGAATATTATAAAAGAAAAGGTTACGGCTTAATGCGTACTGTTTTTACGATTCATAATCTTCAATTCCAAGGGATCTTTCCAAAAGAGGTCTTGGGAGACTTGTTAGGAATGGATTACAATTCCTTTCACACTGGTCACTTAGAGTTTTTCGGAAATATCAATTATATGAAGGGCGCTCTTGTAGCTGCAGACAAAATTACGACAGTTAGCCCGACCTATAAAGAAGAAATTCAAACACCTGTATTTGGTGAAAAGTTAGACGGTCTCTTAAGAGAAAGAAAAGATGACTTAATTGGGATTTTAAACGGGATTGATGAAGATTTCTATAATCCTGTTTCCGACCCATTAATATATCAAACATATACGGCTGATAATCATCAAAAAAAATCAATCAACAAAAGTGAGATTCAAAAACATTTTGGATTACCACAATCTGCGCGTACACCTTTATTAGTCATGATTACAAGGCTGACAAGGCAAAAAGGACTTGATTTAGTTAAATGTGTCCTTCGTGAAATATTGCAGGAGGATCTGCAGGTCATTATCCTTGGAACAGGTGATTATGAATACGAAGAACATTTAAGACAGGCCGCACGTATTTATCCTGAAAAATTAAGGGTTCATACTGGTTTTAATGAAGGGCTTGCCCATAAACTTTATGCTGCTGCAGATTTGTTTTTGATGCCATCCCAATTCGAACCATGCGGGCTTGGACAGTTGATTGCAATGAAATATGGTGCGATCCCGATCGTTAGGGAAACTGGCGGATTAAATGATACCATAAAACCTTGGAACGAATTTACTGGAAAAGGAAATGGATTTTCTTTTGCAAATTTTAATGCCCATGATATGCTCTATACAATTAAAAGAGCACTAGGCGTTTATCACGATTCAAAATCGTGGAAATCAATTGTAAAGCAAGCAATGGAAATGGATTATAGCTGGGCACAGTCAGCATATAGCTATAACCAGTTATATGCAGAGATCGTTGCAAGGAGTGAAACACATGTTTTCTAATACGGTCGAGTTTAAGGAAACTTTTCTAAAAAGGATTGAGATGGTAGGTGGGAAGAGTTTCCCTGAAAGCTCAGCCAGGGATCACTATCAAACCCTTGGAACAATGATTAGCGAATTTGTAAGTAATGCTTGGATTACTACAAACGAGCGTCATTTGGCGGCAAAGGGAAAGCAGGTTTATTACCTCTCTATTGAATATCTTTTGGGGAAATTACTAAGACAAAATCTAATTAACCTTGGTGTGGAAGAGACGGTGCAAGCAGGCCTAGAGGAATTAGGAATCGATCTAGGAGAATTAGAGGAATATGAGGCTGATGCAGGCTTAGGAAACGGCGGCTTAGGAAGATTAGCTGCCTGTTTTCTAGACTCACTTGCTTCACTTAATCTGCCGGGTCATGGTCATGGCATTCGTTACAAACATGGCTTATTTGAACAAAAAATTGTTGATGGCTATCAAGTAGAATTGCCGGAACAATGGCTAAGGAACGGAAATGTTTGGGAAATCCGTAAAACCGATAGTTCCATCAAAATCCCATTTTGGGGTAAGGTGGAAACGAAGATGGAAAATGGCCGACTTGTGTTTCATCATCTACATGCTGAAACGGTCACCGCAGTGCCTCACGACATGCCGGTCATCGGCTATCAGTCAAAAACCATCAATACACTAAGACTTTGGAATGCAGAGCCTTCCCAATTTCCCTTACACGAGGATATTTTAAAATATAAACGGGAAACGGAAATGATTTCTGAGTTTTTATATCCTGATGATACCCATGATGAAGGAAAGGTTTTAAGATTGAAACAGCAATACTTTTTGGTATCCGCTAGTATACAATCTATTTTAAAGACCTATCGGAAACAACACAGCAGCTTAAAACAACTCCATGAACATATCTGTATTCACATTAATGATACACACCCTGTCCTTGCCATTCCCGAGTTAATGAGAATCCTAATTGATGACGAAGGATTTGATTGGGAGCAGGCATGGCACATTACAAAACATACTATTTCTTACACCAATCATACCACCTTGTCAGAAGCGTTAGAGAAATGGCCAATACATATTTTTCAACCGTTGCTTCCAAGAATATTTATGATTGTAGAAGAAATCAATGAACGATTTTGCCAGGAACTTTGGGAGCAAACACCAGGTGATTGGGAGCGGATTAAGGGACTAGCCATCCTTGCCGATAATTATGTAAAAATGGCTCATTTGGCTATCGTCGGAAGCTTTAGTGTGAATGGTGTGGCGAAACTGCATACTGAAATATTAAAGAAACGCGAGATGAATCAATTTTATCAATTGTTTCCTGATAAATTTAACAATAAAACGAACGGAATTGCCTACCGCCGCTGGCTGTTAAAAGCGAATCCAAAACTATCTTCATTGATTACAGATACGATTGGGTCTGAATGGACCTATAAAGCTACCGAGCTTTCCCAGTTACTTAATTATCAAAACGACACTTCGTTTTTAGATCAATTGTTCAAAATTAAGAATGAAAATAAACAAACACTTGCCAAGATTATTTTCGATAAGACGGGAACTGCCGTTGATACTGGTTCAATCTTTGATGTACAAGTGAAGCGGCTCCATGCTTATAAACGGCAGCTTTTAAATGTCTTACATATTATGCATCTCTATAATCGGATCAAAGAAGATTCAAGCTTCAAGGTTGTTCCAAGGGTGTTTATTTTTGGAGCGAAAGCATCGCCAGGATATTATTATGCGAAGAAAATCATTAAGTTAATAAATACAGTTGCTGAAAAAGTCAACAATGATCCATCTATCAACGACAAAATCAAAGTGATTTTTCTTGAAAATTATCGCGTTTCTCTTGCGGAGAAGATCTTTCCTGCAGCAGATGTCAGTGAACAAATCTCCACGGCTAGTAAGGAAGCTTCTGGAACAGGTAATATGAAGTTTATGATCAATGGGGCATTGACGGTGGGAACCTTGGATGGTGCCAATATAGAAATTCGTGAATTAGTCGGTAATTCCAATATATTCACGTTTGGACTAACTGCAGATGAAGTTCTTCACTACTATCAACATGGCGGATATCAATCTGATGAATATTACCACCACGATTATCGAATTCGTCAAGCCGTTGACCAGCTTGTGAATGGCTTTTTCCCTGGTGTTTATAATGAATTTGAACCAATATTCGATTCACTCCTTCAGGAAAATGATCAATATTTTGTCTTAAAGGATTTTGCTTCCTATGCAGAAACGCAACGTTCCATTGGAGAAGCGTTTATTGACCGATTACGTTGGCAGCAAATGAGTCTAAATAATATCGCCCAGGCTGGTTATTTTTCAAGTGATCGTACGATTCAGGAATACGCAGACGACATATGGGGAATTAAGCCCCTTCAATAAAAAAAGCTTCTGCCAGTTGCGGCAGAAGCTTTTTTTATAAGAAGTGCCCAGCAAAGATTCCGATTGCTAATAAAAACCCAAATATCGTATTGGTTTGTGCTGTTGCTTTCATCGCTGGTGCCATTTGAATCGGCAAGGTATTTTCAATAAATCCTTTGGTTGCTTTCATAGCCTTTGGGGCGCTAAGAATTACAAGTGCTGTCCAAATTGGTAAAACACCAATAATGATGAGTCCCAAAACCCAAAGAAATGAAAAAGTGAACATCCCTGTTAATAAGTAAATAGCACCTTTCTTACCTAATAAAATGGCAACTGTTTTACGGCCGTTTTCTTTGTCGCCATCCAAATCACGGATGTTATTCGATAACATAATCATACCAACCAATATCATACTTGGAACTGAAACGAGAATACTTGTGCTGCTGACAGTTCCCGTTTGAATAAAGAAGGCGATTAAAATAATCAGCATCCCCATAAAGAAACCTGAAAGAATTTCACCAAATGGTGTATAGGCGATTGGGAAAGGACCTCCAGTATAAAAATATCCCACAGCCATACAAATTAGGCCTACAACAGCTAACCACCAGCTGCTATTTGCGCAAATATAGATCCCTAATAATAGAGCAATTCCATAAAAGCCAAACGCAAGATTTAGGACTGTTTTGGGTTTGATTCCGTCACGAACAATCGTACCTCCAATCCCAACGGATTGGGCAGTATCCAAACCGCGTTTGAAATCGAAATATTCATTAAACATATTGGTTGCAGCTTGAATCAATAAACTCGCTAAAAGCATGGTAAAAAATAGACCAAAATGGATTTTCCCATACTTAAGGGCTAATGCCGTACCAAGCAGAACTGGCACGAATGCAGCGGTTAATGTATGTGGACGGGTCATTTGCCACCAAACTTGAAAGCCGCGGTTTGATTCAACTACAGGATTCGAGCTTTGCTGTATATTTGGTTGCATAGTATCTCTCCCTTTTTAGTTTTTTTCTCTCTATTTAAAGGTTTAGAATCGATTATTTAATGGGCTTTGCCCAAAACTAAGTGTATGAAATTCAAGGAAAAGTGTCAATTAATTTTTCTTATCAAATCTAGAAGATTATACCTGTTTGATTATTATTGAATGGTTAGTGGGAAAATGAAACTAAACAAATGAGAAGGCTTTTTTTATCAGAAAGATGAAAACTTAAGATATAATACGGAATGATGCAGGTTTGCTAGTGACAAGTATTACTGACTTCTTTACAATGAGAGTAGTATGTTAAAATTTGCATTAATATGAATGGATAACAGTCATTTCGGCTGTTTTGGAGGGATTTGTTTGGTTACCATTCAAGAATTGGAAATAATGGAACGAGGTCTTTTGGCTGTTAATCGGGCAAAAGAACTTGGCCGGCCCATTTTAATTAGTGAAGTTCATAAAATGGACACGATTAACCCACTATCATTTTTTAATATAGGAAAAAAACATTATCGCGGGGAACGATTTTTCTGGAAGGACCCAACGGACGAGACGGTGCTTATTGGACTTGGGATTTCTAAACAAATTCAGACGGATCAGGCTTCTGACCGCTTTTTTCATGTTGAAAAGGAATGGGAAAAATTTTTAGAGGACTGCCTCATTTTTAATCCAAATATAGAAGTTGGTGTAGGGCCAGTCATGTTCGGGGGCTTCTCTTTTGACCCCTACAAGGATAAAACAGACCTCTGGTCCAAGTACGCTGATTCACTGTTCCACATACCCAAATTTTTATTGAGTATCATTCGCGGTCAAACGTATTTAACCACGAATACAGTTTGTACTCCACATGAGGATCCTTATTTATTTAAGAAAGTGAGCGAAGAGAGAAATCAGCTATTAAATTCGCTCCATCAGAATGAACGGATGAGTACAGCGTCACTTCTAGAAACGCGGGAGATTGAACCAGCGAAGTGGAAAAAAACTGTTGATGGAGTTGTGAAGGAATTAACAGAAGGCCCGCTTAAGAAGGTCGTTCTAGCCCGAGAATTGCGGCTTGTATTTGACGATCATGTAGAGGCAGAGGATGTATTGAATAATTTATATCTGCAGCAGCATGAAAGCTTTATTTTCGCATTTGAATCGAATGGTGATTGTTTTATTGGGGCATCTCCAGAAAGACTAGTGAAAAAACATGGCAATGAGGTTTATTCTACCTGCCTTGCCGGTTCTATTTCACGGGGGAAAACCGAACAAGAAGACCTGAAATTAGGTCAAATGTTATTAAATGATCAAAAAAATCTGATTGAGCATGGTTTCGTTGTAGAAATGATTAAGGAAGCACTTGAAGAATCATGTGAAGAAATTATCCTGCCTGACAAGCCGCAGTTGATGAAGATACGGGATATTCAGCACCTATACACCCCTGTTATCGGAAAATGCCATAATGATGCTTCCTTGTTGTTATTAGTCGAACGACTTCACCCAACACCAGCACTCGGCGGACTGCCTAAGGATGAAGCAGTTGTAAAGATTAGACAAGTAGAGGAACTGGACCGTGGATTCTATGCTGCCCCTTTAGGGTGGGTGGACTACAGAAGAAATGGCGAATTTGCTGTTTCGATTCGATCTGGACTGATCCAGGGGGATGAAGTATCGTTGTTTGCAGGTTGTGGAGTAGTTGCAGATTCGGACTCAGAAAGTGAATATTTGGAGACGAGCTTGAAATTTAAACCAATGCTCCGAGCCCTTGGAGGAAATTAATATGAATCATCAAGAATCATTAACAGCCTATATAGCCGCCGTAGTTGCTGAACTTATTTTTTCGGGAGTTACAGATGTAGTTGTTAGCCCTGGTTCAAGATCAACTCCAATGGCGATGATCATGGCAGAACATCCTGACCTGAAAGTCCATATCCATGTAGATGAACGGTCAGCGGCTTTCTTTGCGTTGGGAATAGCAAAGTCGTTAAATAAGCCAGTTGCCATACTTTGTACTTCAGGTACAGCCGCAGCAAACTATTTTCCTGCGATTGTTGAAGCGCGTTATGCTCGGGTACCATTGATTGTACTTACAGCGGATCGACCGCATGAACTGAGAGAGGTTGGTGCCCCACAGGCAATCGACCAAATTCATTTATATGGGAAGCATGTGAAATGGTTCTCCGAAATGGCATTGCCTGAAAAAAGTGATGAAATCATTCGCTATGCCAGGACCGTTTGTGCCCGGGCAGTTGCGATTGCCACTAGTGCCCCTTCTGGTCCTGTACATATGAATTTTCCTTTCAGAGAGCCGCTAATTCCAAAGATGGATGATGAGCTCTTCCAGCTTAATGAACGACCAAATGGGTATATAAAAGTTCAAAACGGGGACTTAACCCTTTCAGATGAACATTTTCAGGAAATAGCTGAAAGGCTTAATAAGACAAATAAAGGTGTTATTATTTGTGGAAACATGGGAGATGCTGAATTTCCTAACGCGGTTACGCAATTAGCTGAGAAATTAAATTTTCCAATCATTGCAGACCCCTTATCACAATTAAGAAGTGGGCAACATAGCCTTAAAAATATCATTGAAACTTATGATACCTTCCTAAGGAATGAAGATGCAAAAACCTTCCTTAAACCAGAAGTTGTTCTTCGATTTGGTGCGATGCCAATATCAAAAGCATTAACGATCTTCTTAAAAGAAAATGGAGATGCTGAACAATTTGTGATTGATGGCGGCGCAGGCTGGCGTGATCCTTCATCCTTGTCAACCAGTATGATCTTTTGTGATGAATCGGTATTCTGCAAGAAGCTATTGTCATATACGAATGAGAACCCCTCATCCCAATTTTTAACGAAATGGAAAAAAGTAAACGGGCTAACCAAAGAAAATATGAATGCTCTAAGAGATATAACAGAATTAAGTGAAGGCAAACTATTTTATCAATTAGCCGATATGGTGCCAGAGGGTGCTACCCTTTTTGTTGGCAATAGTATGCCAATTCGCGACTTGGATAGTTTTTTTATTAACAATAATAAAGCAATCAAAGTAATGGCGAACAGGGGAGCCAATGGGATCGATGGTACTGTTTCGACCGCTTTAGGTGCAGCTTTATACTCAAAATCCTTATACCTTGTCCTTGGCGATTTAACTTTTTTCCACGACTTAAATGGTCTGATTGCAGCAAAGTTGTACAATATCAATATTAATATTATTGTTATCAACAATAATGGAGGCGGAATTTTTTCCTTCCTTCCTCAATCGGAGCATTCTAAGAATTTTGAACTGCTGTTTGGAACTCCACTAGATCTAGAATTTGAGCATGCGGTTAAGATGTTTAAGGGTGAATTTACGAAGATTGAAGATTGGGACCATTTAGGGTCAGAAATGATGAAGGCTACGAATCAAACGGGGTTAAAAGTATATGAACTTAGAACAATCAGAGACGTTAACCGTGACGAACACCGCGGATTTTGGAGCTTTGTTTCCCAGGAAATATCGAACTTTGTCAAAGGTGTACAGTAAATGAAGATTGTTAGCGACGGGATTCAATATCATGTCGAAGATTACGGGGAAGGATCTATCCCGCTTGTTCTTTTACATGGATTTACCGGGGACAGCTCGACATGGACTCCTTTCTATGATGCTTGGGGGAAGCAAATGAAACTAATTAATCCTGACATCATTGGACATGGAAAAACAGAATCACCTGATGTACTTAGTCGATATCATATAGAGTCAGTTGCGAAGGATTTAAAAACGATCCTTGAACATTTAAATATTAAGCAAGTAGATCTACTTGGTTACTCAATGGGTGGAAGACTTGCCCTTACTTTTGCCCTGCTTTTTCCTGAGCGGGTCCGAAAATTAATACTTGAAAGTGCCTCACCAGGTCTGGAAACAGAAAATGAAAGTCAACTTCGCCGTATGAAAGATGCGGAACTTGCTAAATTTATTAAAGAACAGGGGATAAGCTCGTTTGTAGATTATTGGGAAGGGATCCCCCTTTTTCAAACGATGAAACGACTGCCTTCAGCACAAAAGCAGGTCTTAAGAGAACAGCGTTTAAACAATTCGCCTACTGGGCTCGCGAACAGTCTGCTTGGGATGGGAACCGGGTCTCAGCCTAACTGGTGGGGGAAATTAAACGAACTAACTTGCGAGGTTCTGCTCTTAACGGGTGAAGAAGATAAAAAGTTTTGTGATATAGCGGATAAAATGATGAAAGAGCTAAAAAATAGCTTTTGGGTGGTTATTGAAGGTAGTGGGCATGCAATTCATGTGGAAGAACCAGAAAAGTTTGGTACAATAGTAAGTGACTTTTTGTCAAAAGAATAAATAAGGGAGGATATCATTTTGACAGTAGAATGGATTGCAGGACGCAAATATGAGGAAATTCTATATGAAACATACAATGGTATTGCAAAAATCACCATTAATCGTCCACATGTACATAATGCATTTACACCGAGAACTGTTTCGGAATTAATTGATGCTTTTGCCTTCGCACGAGATGATTCTAGTGTAGGAGTTATTATTTTAACTGGAGCAGGAGAAAAGGCATTTTGTTCAGGTGGTGACCAAAAAGTTCGTGGCCATGGGGGATATGTTGGAGAGGATCAAATTCCTCGTCTAAATGTTCTTGACCTTCAGCGCCTTATTCGTGTTATTCCAAAACCTGTTATTGCAATGGTAAAAGGGTATGCCATCGGTGGTGGTCATGTGCTGCACATTGTGTGTGACTTAACGATTGCAGCTGATAATGCTATTTTCGGACAAACTGGACCGAATGTTGGAAGCTTTGATGCTGGATACGGCTCAGGCTACCTAGCTAGAATTGTTGGACATAAAAAAGCTCGGGAAATCTGGTTCCTATGTCGTCAATACAATGCCCAAGAGGCACTTGATATGGGCTTAGTGAATACGGTTGTTCCGCTTGAAAGAGTAGAGGAAGAAACGATTCAATGGTGTAGTGAAATACTTGAGAAAAGTCCAACTGCCCTTCGTTTCTTGAAAGCAGCCATGAATGCTGATACAGACGGATTAGCTGGTCTTCAACAATTTGCTGGCGACGCAACCCTGCTTTATTATACAACCGATGAAGCCAAAGAAGGCCGTGATTCATTTAAAGAAAAGCGTAAGCCTGATTTTGGTAAATTCCCTCGTTTTCCTTGATAGTTTTTACCAGCAGCTTGATGGTTTCCATCAGGCTGTTTTTAATAGAAAATCTGGGAAAAAGCAAGGCAGATTAGGAAAGGTGACAATTATGCAAAGCGAAATGATGCCTAATTTTTTGAAGAAAAGAGCGTTTCTAACCCCTGAACGAACAGCGGTGTATTTTCAGGAACAAACCATAACCTTCGGCGAACTCTACCAACGTTCTTATCAAGTTGCAGGACAGTTACAAGGGTTAGGAATGCGTAAAAACCAATATGTTGGTGTGTTATTAAATAGCAACCTAGATACGGTTGTAATATTATTTGCCCTTCAACTGTTAGGAGTTAGGGCTGTAATTTTGAACAACCGCCTTTCTCCGTCGGAACTAGTATGGCAGCTAATTGATGCAAAGGCCGTCTCTTTAATCATTGAAGATACTTTTCCTGAAAAAAAAGCCTTCATAAATAATCAAATTCCATCAATTTGTTCGCTGACAAAGGCCGAGATATTTTTCGGCAGTCAAAACGCGCCCATTATTCAGGAAGAAATCAGCTTATCTGAAATTTGTACGATCATGTATACGTCCGGAACCACTGGAAATCCCAAAGGGGTAATCCAAACCTATGGAAATCACTGGTGGAGTTCCGTTGGTTCAGCCTTAAATTTAGGATTTATTGAAGGGGATTCCTGGCTTTGTAACGTTCCGCTTTTTCATATTAGCGGCTTTTCAATTTTAATGCGCAGTGTCATATATGGAATGCCGATCGTTCTTCACGAGCACTTTGATGTGGAAGAAACCATTCATGATATTCATGATAAAAAAGTGACTATCATGTCAGTGGTTGGTACTTCCCTGAGACGAATAGTTGATGCTCTTCGAGAGAGGCGCCTGCCTAATCATTTTCGCTGTATGCTTCTTGGAGGAGGACCTGCACCATTACCATTACTCCAAGCGTGTGTTGAAAAAGAAATTCCTGTATTCCAAACCTATGGAATGACCGAATCCTCCTCGCAAATAGTGACACTTGCTCCAGAATATAGTCTGACGAAGCTAGGCTCGGCAGGAAAGCCCTTGTTCACCTCGCAGCTTCAAATAGTTGCAGAAGATGGTGGTCTGGCTCCCTCAGGTATGCCAGGTGAAATTGTCATAAAAGGACCCAATGTTACCCCAGGGTATCTATTCCTTCCTGAAGTAACAGAAGAGAAGTTTATTAATGGCTGGTTCCACACGGGAGATGTGGGCTACTTAGATGAAGAAGGCTTCTTATATGTACTTGATCGGCGTTCTGACTTAATTATTTCAGGGGGAGAGAATATTTACCCTGCAGAAATTGAGGCAGTTTTGTTAGCCCATCCGGATGTTTCAGAGGCTGGTGTGACAAGTTTAGAGGATGCTGAGTGGGGACAAGTCCCAATTGCTTATATTGTAAAAAGAGAAGGAACAAATCCTACGGTTGGAGCACTTGAGCAATTTTGTAAAGAGCGTTTAGCCAAATATAAAGTTCCTAAAGCATTTTATTTTACTAAGGAACTGCCTAGAAATGCATCGAAAAAAATACTCCGCCGAGAGCTCCGGGAGTGGGTGAAAGAGGAGATCCGGTAATGAAGATAGCAGCAGTAGAGTTAAATGTCATTCAAATGCCCTTAAATGACCCGTTTCTGACCCATTTAGGGGCCGTGAAGAACCGTGAGGGAATAATCATTAAGATAACCAATTCCGATGGTGTATCAGGGTTTGGAGAGGGCGTTGCCTTTTCTACTCCGTGGTACACAGAAGAAACGGTTAAAACAAGTTTACATATGTTAACTGATTTTTTGATTCCACTCCTTCAAAAAACACCTTTAAACCATCCTGAGGAGGTCTCTCAGCTGTTTAGCTCGGTAAGAAGGAACAATATGGCTAAGGCTGCCTTAGAAACAGCTGTATGGGATTTATTTGCGAAGAGTCATTCGCTGCCACTATCAAAACTCCTTGGGGGAACACGGTCTTTGATTGCGTCAGGGGTTGTAGTCGCCACAGATTCCACTAAAAATGCACTCCAGCAAATTGAGCAATATCTTGAGGTCGGTTATCAAAGGATTAAAGTTAAAATAAATCCACAGCAGGATTATGCTTTTCTTTCTGAAATTCGCCGTTTTTATCCTGAACTGCCAATCATGGCAGATGCGAATTCTGCCTATACGATTAAGGATATCGAACGAATAAAAGCTCTTGATGACTTTAACTTGCTGATGATCGAGCAGCCGCTGGGCTATGATGATATTCTTGAACACGCCTTGCTTCAAAAAGAAATTAAAACACCTATTTGTTTGGACGAAAGCATTGTCAGCTATGATGATGCTCGAAAAGCCATCGAGTTCGGAAGTTGTCAGGTAATTAATATTAAAGTGGGCAGGGTAGGGGGCTTGTATGAAGCGAAACGAATTCATGACTATTGCTTCGAAAAGGGCATACCGGTTTGGTGTGGGGGTATGATCGAGTTTGGGGTTTCTCGGGCCCATAATATTGCACTCGCCTCATTACCAGGATTTTCGATCCCAGGAGATATCTCTGCTTCTAATCGCTTTTGGGAGGAAGATATTATTACCCCAGAAGTAAACGTTAAAAATGGTTTTGTCAAAGTCCCATCCGGTCCTGGAATTGGATTTGAAATAAACGAAAAAAGATTACAGGAAACCTTACTATTGAAAGAAACGTTTGTTCTATAAAAATGTTATTATAAAGCTCATAGCTAATTTTGGAACAATGTTGATTGGAGCAGAAGGCGCGAAGACTCCTGCGGGAGGACGGGGCAGGGGAGACCCCGCAGGCGCTTAGCGCCGAGGAGGCTCCCCGGACCGCCCGCGGAAAGCGAAGCGCCTGGAGCGGAAATCAACATCCAAGTTTAAAAGAGAATATAAAAAAATGAACCAGGTTAAAAGCGGCCTGGTTCATTTCATCTTCAAATTTAGTTATTTAAGGCTATTTCTAATGATTCAAGATTTTTATTCATTAAAGAAAAATAGGTTTCTTTGTTTTTGATGTTGTCGTTAGACAAAACAGCAAGATTATGAATGTGTAATGCTTTTGCCCCAATTTCTTTTTGAACAATTTTTCCAAGTTTTGATTGGACATTTTGTTCGAAAAGCATATAGTGTAAACCATCATGTTCAGCTACAGAAATAATTTTTTCTAACTCCTTTTGGGTCGGCTCATTAGCAGTCGAAAGACCAGAAATGCTGATTTGTTCAATCCCATAACGTTTTTCCCAATAACTGAACGCCGCATGTGTAACGATAATTTTTTTATGCTTCGCATGTGTAAGTGTCTGCTTATATTTAGTATTTAGTTCATCTAACTTTTGGGCAAGTTGTTTAAAATTCTCATTGAATAGTTCTTTGTGCTGTGGCATTTGTTTAATTAATGAATCACGGATGACAGCAGCCATTTCCTTAGAATAAATGGGGTCAAGCCATACATGTGGGTTGACATCCGAATTGCTATGGTCATGTTCTTCTTCATGTGAATCGTCGCTTTTTGGGAGTTTTAGTTCCTCAGCCGTTGGGACTAATGTTACATGTTCATTTTTCAATGTTCCCTTTGCTTTTTCCACAAATCCTTCAAGTCCAAGTCCAATGTAGAAAAATAAGTCTGAATCGGCTAAATTCATCATATCCTTTTGGGATGGTTCAAATGTATGTTCATCTGCCCCAGGTGGATAGATCGTTTTCACATTTACATATTTTCCACCAATTTGTTCAGTAAAATATTGAAGTGGGAATACTGTTGTATAAATAGTTAACTGGTCCTTCTTTTTTTGTACATGGTCTTTACCATTTGAACACGCAGACAACAGAAGACTTAATGGTAACAGAAAAGAAAGGATAAGAATGATTTTTTTCATAAAGACTCCTTCAATATATTATTAAATCGGATTAATTACGATTTATTATCGAAATTTTTTTTGAATTCTGAATGATTACAAATGTATAATACGGAACGATTCCGATTTCCATTAGTATCTTACAAAAAAATTTCCTCAAAAGCAAGTATAAAATTTGGTTTTACCATTAAAAATTAGGTATGCTTAAAAAGAAACAAAAGAAAGGATGGTTATCATGAGTAACCCCACATTATTGAATGAGCTGTTAGACTATAATAAAAAATTTGTGGAAAACCACGAATATGAAAAGTATGAAACAACTAAATTCCCTAATAAACGCATGGTGATTCTTACATGTATGGATACCAGACTATTGGAATTATTGCCGAAAGCATTGAATTTGGGAAATGGTGATGCAAAGATTATAAAAGACGCAGGGGGCCTAGTGTCACACCCTTTTGGAAGTGTGATGAGAAGTATACTGATTGCTGTATATCAATTAAAGGCTCAAGAGGTTTTAGTCATTGCCCATTATGATTGCGGCATGAGCGGTCTTAAAGCTGAACCAGTGATCGAGAGTATGATGGAGCGTGGAATATCAGAAGAAACGATTGACACACTTACATATTCTGGCATCAACATTAAAAAATGGCTTCATGGATTTGATAATGTGACCGAGAGTGTTGAGCATAGTGTAGATATCATAAAAAATCATCCATTAATGCCAAAGGGTGTTCCTGTTCATGGATTGGTCATCGACCCAAAGACAGGAAAGCTTGATTTAATTGTTGATGGCAATAAGAATTAAAGCTTCTCTTTATCAGGAACAGGATCCAAGCCACCAGGATGAAAGGGATGACATTTTGATATCCTTTTGATAGTGAGCCAGCCGCCTTTTAAAGCACCAAACCGCCCAATCGCTTCCAGACCATAATGGGAACAAGTAGGATAAAAACGGCAGGTCGGCGGTTTTATAGGTGAGATAACAATTTGATAAAAACGTATAATCGCTAGGAAGGCTTTTTTTAACATGTCAATCACTCCTTAACTACAATTAACTACAAGATACCATAAATAAATAATATCGTCTAAATTGTTAATTGTATGTAAGTGGATGAAAAAACTCGGAATTTATTGTATGATAAATGGTAGATAAAAAAAGGAGTGATATCGATGCCTTCAGTTGAAAGCTTTGATTTAGATCATAACGCTGTTAAAGCCCCTTATGTGAGACATTGCGGGGTCCACAAAGTTGGAAGTGACGGTGTTGTTAATAAATATGATATTCGCTTTTGCCAGCCCAATAAACAGGCGATGAAACCTGATGTCATTCATACACTAGAGCACTTGCTTGCCTTTAATCTTCGTGAGCACTCCGAGAAGTATGATCACTTTGATATTATCGATATTTCACCAATGGGCTGCCAAACCGGCTATTACCTTGTTGTCAGCGGCGAGCCGACTGTGGAGGAAATCATTGATCTTCTTGAGGATACAATGAAAACTGCAGTTGAAATCGTCGAAATTCCTGCTGCAAATGAACGACAATGCGGCCAAGCAAAACTGCATGATTTGGAAGGCGCTAAACGTTTAATGCGTTTCTGGCTTGAACAAAGCAAGGAAGACCTTAAACAGGTATTTGCTTAATTAGAAAAGCTGAAGCTAGACAAATAATAAAAATTCCTATTCTATTTGAATAGGAATTTTTTTAAGCTTTATTTTGATCCTGAGTATGTTCTTGGTTTTTCTCTTGGTCAAGATGTGGATTATTTTCTATTGGGTCCACAGTATGTTTATACGTGTAGGCTTTAGAAGTTGTGCCCACGGCTAGAAGCAGGATCACGATAACAATAATAATACAAATAACAGCTACTACATACATTTGTGTGAATACCTCCTTTTTTCTTAATTGTAGCATGAATGGATGCTTTTTTGAGAAAAGAAAAAGGGAAGCCCGCTGTTTGAGCTTCCTTCCTTATGTTTTTATGTACAATCAATGAATATTTCGAGGATGATAAGTATTTGTGCGATGTTGTCCGTACTCTTCTTGGGCAAATTTACCTTTCAAACTTTCAATTAAATAAATACCCATTAAATTGTATAATTCCTGCTTATCCATTTCTTGGATTAAAGCAAGTAGATCCTCATGTGACATCTCTTCTAAAAAGGCAAATGCCAGCATGTCGATATCCTCTTCATCACCGGTTAGCTTGTTTCGGTACATTTCGTACAACTCATCAACTAATTTCATTTCGATACACCTCCTAGTTATTCTTTTCCCTTATAAACATAAAATAATTCTAACTTAACCGTTTGTAAATTAACAGAAAAATCTGTTTCTTCGATTGTATGTTTATTATAGCGTATTCATTTCTAAAAAAATAATCGAAATTTGACAAAGAATAAATTTTTTCTATTTGCAAATTACTAATGAGTAAAAGGGGATGACATAATGGATCAGAAAAAGAAGACCTATTATATTGATGTTGGAAGCGGTGAAATATCTCAAAGTCCAACAAGTTCAACCTGGAGCTATAAAATACAGGCAGATAATGAAGAAATAACCCAGCTGCGCGAGCTTTTTGACCAAAACTATTCCACCGAGTGGAAAAACTTCTTTAGAGCCCATGTGCCATTTGTTCAGTATCATTATGACCGTGAAAACGATGCCTATGACAGTACGATTCAGCAAGTGTATGGGATGCTGCATAAACTTGGTGACGCGGAAGCAAAAAATCATATTGAAAGTATGAATATACTACCAGAATAAAATTTTCACCCTGTAAGAAAAATCCTAACTTTAGGATTTTTCTTTTTTTTATTATAATTAAGTATAAAATAGTTGAGGCGGAAATTAGATGATGCGATTTTTAGATGAAAATGGGAATCCAGTAGAATTGTCTTTTTTACCAAATGCTTTCGAAGAGGCAGCAAAGCATGTGTTAGTCATTTGCCAGTATGGGAAAGAGTGGCTATTGACGAACCATAAAAAAAGAGGACTTGAATTTCCCGGTGGAAAAATGGAATCAGGGGAAACTCTTGAAGAGGCAGCCCAACGAGAAACCTATGAGGAGACAGGTGCAATCCTAGGTGAGCTAAAATTTATTGCTGAGTATAAATTTACCGACCCGATGAGGTCATATGTGAAGGCTGTCTTTTGGGGAATGGTCGATAGTGTTGAAGATATGACTAGTTACCACGAAACCAATGGTCCAGTTGTTGTTAAAGGAGATATATTGCAGCAGCGATTTGGGGATGATTACAGCTTTATTATGAAAGACCAAGTCGTCGAGCAATGTGTTAAACTGATTCAAAAGGTACAAAACGAAAAAGAATAGCAGAAAGTATATGACAATCCACTATTCTTTGATAATTTTTTTTTCTAATAATTCAACAAGCTGGTACATAATAGTAGCAAATACCGCGATAACCAAAAGTGATAAGAAAACAAGTGTAAAATTAAATACTTGGAAGCCATAAATGATCATGTATCCAAGTCCTCTAGAGGATACAAGGAATTCACCTACGATCACACCGACCCAAGACAGACCGACATTTACCTTAAGAGTAGAAATAATCGTTGGAAAACTTGCGGGGAGGATAGCCTCTTTGAAGCATTGCCAACGAGTTGCTCCGAAAGTTTGGAGTACTTTAAGATAATTCGGATCCACCTCTTTAAATGAGGTATATACCACAATGGTGGTAATGATAATTGAGATAATCGCGCCCATGGCAATAATCGATGAATACCCAGGACCTAGCGCCACAATCAAAATGGGCCCTAATGCGACTTTCGGCATAGCATTTAAGATGACAAGATAAGGATCAAGCACCCTTGAAATCATTGGTGACCACCAGAGGATAGCAGCTAATATCGTACCCAGTAGTGTGCCTAGAATAAATCCCAGGACGGTTTCCGTTAAGGTTACGCCAATATTGCTAACTAAAGTTCCATCCTGAATTTTTTCCAGGAGTAAATTCCATATCTTTGAGGGAGAACTGAAAAGAAGCGGATCGATCCACTGCTTTTGACTAAACAATTCCCAACTAGAGAAAAAGACGATAAAAATGATCGCCTGATAAAATCCGACCCATCTTTTTTCAACCTGCAGTGATTGAATATAATTTTTATGGAGGAGTTCCAGCTTATTCTTTTTCTGGCTCAAGAGACTCCAACTCCTTCCATATGGTTTGAAAGATACTTGAAAATGCCTCGTGATTTCTTGCTTCAAATGGGGATATATTTCTTAGTTCCTCCGGCATCGTAAATGTTTTATAGATTCTCCCGGGACTTGGTGAAAGCAGAAAAACGCGATCGCTCATGGCAATAGCCTCACCAATATCGTGAGTAACGAGAATAGCTGTTTTTCCAAATTTATCTAATGTTTGTGATACTAAATCCTCCAATTTAAGCTTAGTTTGATAATCGAGAGCGGAAAAAGGCTCATCAAGCATAAGCAGTTTTGGTTCTGTGGCAAGCGTCCGAACGAGAGCCACCCGCTGCCTCATACCCCCTGATAACTGCCTAGGAAGCTGTTTTTCCACCCCGGTTAATCCGATTTGGCTTAACAGGCCAAGGGCAGCCAATCTTGTTTTTTGGTTCAACTGCTTTGATAATTTCAAACCGATCAGGATATTCTCTTCAATCGTTTTCCAAGGGAACAAATAATCTTGTTGGAGCATATAACCGATTTGGTTTTTTGCGGTAGTTACCGGCTTTTTTTCTAACAAAACAGTACCTTGCGTTGGTTTAAGCAAACTAGAAATAATGGAAAGCAGAGTCGTCTTACCACAGCCGCTGGGGCCGAGGAAGGAGACAAACTCGCCCTCCTCCACTGTTAATGAAATATCGGAGAGGGCCGTGGTGGCAGAGGATTTAGTAAAATAGGTGTGATGAATATTTTGAACGGTCAAAAAGCTCATAAGGACGGCCTCCCTTTCCTTTATTCTTTTATTATCTTGTTAGCAATCTCTGTATTTACAAGTGTTTGATGATCTACTTCTTTTGGCAGTACTCCTGCTTCGTTCATGATGTTTTGTAGATTGTTCCACTCCTCTTGGTCAAGGATAGGATCTGTTGCAAAAGATCCTTGATTTTTATAACGCTCAACAACAGTGGTCATAATTTCTAAATCTGTATCTGGAAAAAACGGTTCCACCGCTTTGGCAATTTCCTCAGCACTGTGCGACTCTACCCATTGTTGAGCTTTGTAAATTGCTCGTGTGAACTTTTCAATCGTTCCCTTATTTTCTTTCATATAGCTTTCCTTGGACATAAACGTAGTATATGGTACGTGGCCAGACTCTTTACCGAAGGAAGCAACAATATGACCTTTTCCTTCTTTTTCAAAAATACTTGCCGTTGGCTCAAATAATTGCACAAATTCGCCCGTTCCAGAAGCAAAGGCATTGGCAATATTGGCGAAATCAATGTTCTGGATTAAGTTCAAATCCTTTTGAGGATCAATTCCATGCTTTTTTAAAACAAATTCACCGACCATCTGTGGCATGCCGCCTTTACGTTGCCCTAAGAAGGTTTTTCCTTTTAAGAGATCCCATGAAAAATTATCAATCTTTTCTCTAGCAACGAGGAAAGTACCATCGGTCTGGGTTAATTGTGCAAAATTGATGACGGGGTCGTTTGCTCCTTGGGCATAAACGTAAATCGATGTTTCTGAACCAACTAGGGCAACGTCGGCCCCCCCAGAAATCAGAGTGGTCATGGTTTTGTCGCCGCCGGGTGTTGTTGTTAGTGTGGCGTCTAAACCTTCAGCTTTGAAAAATCCTTTGGCTAGGGCAACATACTGCGGGGCATAGAAAATCGACCGGGTAACTTCAGCGATTCGAACTTTCTCAAGTTTCTTTGTTTCATTTTTTGTAGAGCTATTACAAGCGACAAGTGAAAACATAAGTATAGTGATGAGCAGAAAGGAGAAACTGAACTTTAACGATTTTTTCATGAAGCGAGCCTCCTTATTTATCATAAAAAATCTGGGCTAATTGCCTAAGATATCGTATGAAGAGGAGAAAAATGTGTGAATGCCTAGAGAGAATAAATTTTATAAAAAAAGGGAAGTTTTGCTGATGAGCCAATACAATGATGGAAAGATTGTTGATATCACGCGCTTTCCTTCTCCAAATCCCAATATTGAATTAAAAGTAATCACTTACCTTTCCAATGGATTACGAGTGAAAGGAATGCTTGCGGAACCGATTGGGGAAGGTGAGTATGATGGATTCCTTTATTTACGCGGCGGCATTAAAAATGTTGGCAAAGTTCGACCAGCAAGGATTGCCCAGTTCGCAGCGGAGGGCTTTGTTGTTTTTGCGCCTTATTATCGTGGAAATCAAGGTGGGGAAGGCAATGAGGATTTTGCCGGGGACGACAGGGAAGACGCCTTTTCCGCCTTTTTGCTGTTAAAATCTATGCCTAGAGTACGTGAAATACATATATTTGGGTTCTCGCGGGGTGGTGTAATGGCGCTTTTGACAGGAATTGAGTTCCCTGAGACCGCGTCTGTTGTCAGCTGGGGCGGGGTCAGTGATATGTCCCTCACCTATATGGAACGTAAAGATTTACGGAGAATGATGAAGAGGGTCATTGGCGGAACCCCTCAGAAATTTCCGGAACGGTATCAAGAAAGGACCCCTCTTTATCAAATAGAAAAGATCAAAGCCCCTGTCCTGATTATCCATGGTGCTAAAGACGGAAATGTTTCGGTGGAGCACGCGTATCGTCTTGAAAGAAGGCTGAGGTTACTAGAAAAACCAGTCGAAGCATGGTATTTTAACGAATTTACACATTACTTCCCACCAGCAGTAAATAGAAAAGTCGTGAATGATTTAACGAAGTGGATGAAAAGTCACCGTAAAAGATGATAATATATAGGTATTACAAGTAGAGGAGCGGATGTATATGGGTATGCCTCTTGAGTTAAATACGATGATTGTAACTAAAGGTAGAGAAAAACGAGTGGAAGAAAACGTCTTTTTGCTAGAAAAAGAAGGGTACAGACTTTATCCAATTGAGATTCCGATTGATGTAAGAAAAACAATCGATAGTGATTCAAGTGGTACCGCATTGATAAAAAAAGTCGAGTTGCAAAATAACAGCACGACCATAACCTATCAATTAATATCATTAAATTCGACTAACTAATGAGATTAGAAAGCCCATATCGAATCGATATGGGCTTTTGATATTATGCTATTGGTCCGCCTTTTTCTTCAATATCTTCTGAAACATTAGTGAATTTTTTAAAGTTTTCGCGGAACTTTGCGGCTAATTCTTTTGCTTTCTTTTCATATGCCTGCGAATCCGACCAAGTTTTAATCGGCTGTAGGACTTCGTCTGGTACACCTGCAATATGGAGCGGGATATTTAATCCAAAGATCGCGTCCTTGACAGTCTCCACATGGTTTAATTCTCCCTCAAGAGCGGCTTCAACCATAGCGCGCGTGTAGGAAAGTTTCATTCGATTACCGACTCCATATTCGCCGCCGGTCCAGCCAGTGTTGACAAGAAAAACATTGGCATTGTGCTCAAGTATTTTTTCACCGAGCATTTCTGCGTAACGAGTCGCAGGCAGCGGCAGGAATGGAGCACCAAAGCAAGTGGAGAAGGTAGCTTGTGGTGACGTTATTCCACGCTCTGTTCCGGCTAGTTTTGAGGTGTAGCCACTTAAAAAGTGATACATTGCTTGTTCCTTTGTTAATTTTGAAATTGGAGGCAAGACTCCGAATGCATCAGCGGTTAAAAAGACAATCGTATTTGGATGGCCAGCGATACTTGGTTGAACAATATTATCAATTGCGTCAATCGGATAAGCGGCACGTGTATTTTCGGTCAACGTTCCATCATCATAATCAGCGATTCTTGATTCCTGATTCAATGTTACATTTTCTAGGACAGTTCCAAAGCGGATGGCATCAAAGATTTGCGGCTCCTTTTCACGAGAAAGATTGATACATTTTGCGTAGCAGCCCCCCTCGATATTAAAGACACCATTAGAGGACCAACCGTGCTCATCATCACCAATTAATCGACGAGTGGAATCCGCTGATAAGGTTGTTTTGCCAGTTCCAGACAAGCCAAAGAATAAAGCAACATCGCCTTCAATCCCAACATTGGCAGAACAGTGCATCGAAAAAATATTGTTTTCAGGCAGTAAATAATTCATTACAGAAAAAATCGACTTTTTCATTTCCCCTGCGTATTCTGTACCACCTATTAAAACAATTCTTTTTTCAAAAGAAATCATAATAAAAGCTTCCGAGTTGGTACCATCGATAGCCGGATCTGCCTTGAAATTAGGTGCAGAAATAACGGTAAATCCAGCATCATGGGCAAGTAGTTCATCATCCGACGGGCGAATAAATAACTGATGTACAAATAAATTTTGCCAAGCTAATTCATTTACCACTTGGATGGATAAACGTGATTTTTTATCAGCACCCGCAAATCCTTTAAAAACAAAGATCTCATTTTTCTGTTGTAAATAATTAATGACCTTTTGATAAAGCTTTGTAAAAACCGGTTCTGAAATTGGTTGATTGGTCGTGCCCCATTCAATTTTGTCTTTAGTTGAATCTTCTAAAACAATGAATTTATCCTGTGGAGACCGGCCAGTATACTTTCCAGTAGCGACACTAATTGCTCCCGTAGAAGTTAATGCTCCTTCATGACGGGTTAAGACTTTCTCAACTAATTGAGGAACAGATAATTGCACATGAACATGACTTTCATTTAACAATTGATTTAATTCATTAGGAGTATCAACAGAATTCATTTAATGAGACCTTCCTTTATTTCGTTTTTAGGTTGTTAATAATATAAAAAGTATAACACATTAACTGAATTAATGTATCCTATTTAACTGGATTTATATATTATAAAACTTTAATTGAAGATATAAAAAAAATTTATAAAAGATACTAACATATTTCGTATATTTCCCATTTTGTTGAAAAACATTTCTTAAAAAATTCATTGACATTGTTGGGCAGTGTGATATTATTCTAATTTGAACGGATACTCTCTTATCCTGAGCTGGTGGAGGGACAGGCCCAATGAAACCCAGCAACCTGCAGTATGAAAAGATTGACCACTTAAAAGGTCCTTTTCAGGATGCGAAGGTGCTAATCTGACGCAAGGCTTTGACCTTGAACGATAAGAGCGAAAGGCCCGGAACAACCTTTCCTCTCTGGTAAGGTTTTTTGTTTTGTATAAGTCCTTTATGAAAAGAGTCTCTAATAAAAATCCTTTGTTTATTACATACTAAGGGAATGAGTACCGTATCAAATTCTCGATGTTTAAGGAAGTATTCCTGTAACCTTCCTAAAACCTCGATTATCTCATATTATAGGAGGAATTCAGATGTCAACAAAACGTCGTTTGTTCACTTCTGAATCAGTTACTGAGGGTCATCCTGATAAGATCTGTGACCAAATTTCTGATTCCATTTTAGATGCTATTTTAGCAAGGGATGCTAATGCCCGTGTTGCGGCTGAAACTTCAGTAACAACAGGACTAGTGCTAGTAGCAGGAGAAATCACCACATCTACCTACGTGGATATTCCAAAAATTGTTCGTGAAACGATTAAAAACATCGGCTACAATCGCGCGAAATTCGGTTTTGACTCAGAAACCTGTGCTGTTTTAACATCTATTGATGAACAGTCTCCAGATATCGCGATGGGTGTTGACCAAGCATTGGAAGCGCGTGAAGGTCAAATGTCTGATGAACAAATCGAAGCAATTGGTGCAGGGGACCAAGGTTTAATGTTTGGTTTTGCTTGTAATGAAACAAAAGAGCTTATGCCTCTTCCCATTTCACTAGCGCACAAACTTGCTCGCCGTTTAACAGAAGTACGTAAAGATAAGGTTCTTGATTACTTACGCCCAGACGGAAAAACACAAGTAACGGTTGAATATGATGAGAACGATAAACCAGTACGCATTGATACGATTGTTATTTCAACTCAACACAATCCTGAAGTTGAGTTAGAGCAAATTCAACGTAACTTGAAGGAATATGTTATTAATCCGGTAGTTCCAAACGAATTAATCGATGAAAAGACAAAATACTTTATTAATCCAACCGGCCGTTTCGTTATTGGCGGACCACAAGGGGATGCTGGCTTAACAGGCCGTAAAATCATCGTAGATACGTATGGTGGATATGCTCGCCATGGCGGTGGTGCCTTCTCTGGTAAGGATCCTACAAAAGTGGACCGTTCAGCTGCCTACGCCGCACGTTATGTTGCCAAAAATATCGTTGCTGCTGGCCTTGCTGATAAGGTAGAAGTTCAACTTGCCTATGCAATTGGAGTTGCTAGACCCGTTTCGATTGCAGTTGATACTTTTGGTACAGGTAAAGTCAGCGAAGACGTGTTAGTTGACCTAGTAAGTCAAAACTTCGACCTTCGCCCTGCAGGTATCATTAACATGTTGGATCTTCGTCGCCCTATTTACCAACAAACAGCAGCTTATGGTCACTTTGGCCGTACAGATGTGGATCTTCCTTGGGAGCGCACAGATAAAGTAGAAACATTACGTCAACAAGCAAATCTATAAATAGAAAAGCAGAAGCGCCTTGGCGCTGGAGCTAGACAATACAAAGGGAGTTACATACTACATGTAACTCCTGTTTTTATTCGTATGTCTATTTACCTGTACAGTAACAAATAATTGAAAAAATGAAGTGTTTAAGCAGGTCAAAAGAAGTAAAAAATGATGATATTAAATTTGCCTATGGTTCACAGTGCAATTTTTATAAAAAAAGTGGTAGTATTAGAGAGTATGTTTTTCTGTCTAGCTCCAGCGCAAGGCGTTTGCGCTTTGGGGCAATACGTCCTTTTAAAGGATATTTAGAATGAGGTGAAGTACATAATGTGTGGTTTTATCGGTTGTGTACACGACAAAACACAAAACTATAGTGATGAGCAAAAACAACAATTTAAAAATATGAACGATATTATAACTCATCGTGGGCCGGATGATGATGGTTTTTATTATGATAATCATATCCAATTTGGGTTCCGCCGTTTAAGTATCATTGATATTGAAAGTGGTCATCAACCGCTTACGTATGAAAATGAACGCTACTGGATTATCTTTAATGGTGAAGTTTATAACTATGTAGAACTGCGCGAGGAGCTATTGAGCGAAGGATTAACCTTTTCAACTAGCTCCGATACCGAGGTTATTATTGCACTCTACAGCCATTTGAAGGAAAAAGCCGTCGAAAAACTACGCGGAATGTTCTCCTTTGTCATCTGGGATAAACAAGAACAAACTCTTTATGGCGCGCGTGATCCGTTCGGGATTAAACCGTTTTTTTATTTTGAAGATGGTGAAAGAACATTTTTTGCCTCTGAGAAAAAGAGTATTCTATTGGGGCTCGAAAATGATGTTCTTAACTATGATTCCTTGCAGCATTATTTGACCTACCAATTTGTTCCTGAACCAACCACCATGTCTGATGGTATTAAGAAATTAGAGCCAGGTCATTTTTTTACCAAAAAGATTGGCTCACCAATGGAAATCAAAAGATATTGGAAAGCACACTTTAAACCCGTTCACAAATCAGAACCTGATTTTATCAAGGAAATTA
This sequence comes from Bacillus sp. ISL-75, assembly GCF_018613095.1. NCBI lineage: Bacteria > Bacillati > Bacillota > Bacilli > Caryophanales > Bacillaceae > Bacillus > Bacillus sp. ISL-75. The sequence goes on along the minus strand of NZ_JAGGQX010000013.1, from coordinate 67,568 downwards.
AAGATGTCCTGTTCGATTCTGTAAAAATGCACATGCGCAGTGATGTTCCAGTAGGCTCATTCCTTTCTGGCGGGATTGATTCTTCGATTATTGCATCGATTGCAAAAGAATATCACCCTGCAATTAAAACCTTTTCGGTAGGTTTTGAGCATAATGGATTCAGTGAAATTGATGTCGCAAAAGAGACAGCTGAGAAGCTTGGTGTCGAAAATATCAGCTATGTGATTTCACCGCAGGAATATATGAATGAAATTCCAAAAATTATGTGGCATATGGATGATCCGCTGGCAGACCCTGCTTGTGTCCCGCTTTATTTTGTTGCCCGTGAAGCGAGAAAGCACGTAACCGTTGTTCTTTCAGGTGAAGGTGCGGATGAATTATTTGGCGGCTACAATATTTATCACGAGCCGCAATCCTTAGAGGTGTTTAATAAAATTCCGAGAGCAGGAAAAGTGCTTTTAAAAGGGATCGCAGGTATGATGCCTGAGGGAATGAGAGGAAAAAGCTTTATCGAACGCGGTGTAACTCCAATGGAAGAACGTTACATTGGTAATGCGAAAATGTTTACCGAAGAAGAAAAGCGCGAACTACTAAATGTCTATCGTGAGGGATTAGATTACACTGATATAACGAAGCCGCTTTACGCCGAATCGCGTGGTTATGATCCTGTGGACCGGATGCAGTATATTGATATCCATACATGGATGCGCGGCGATATTTTGCTGAAGGCCGATAAAATGACGATGGCTCATTCCTTAGAACTTCGTGTGCCATTCCTTGATAAAGCGGTCTTCGAAGTGGCATCAAAAATTCCGACCAGCCTGAAAACAGTGCATGGAACGACGAAGTATATCTTACGTAAAGCAGCCGAAGGTGTTGTACCTGCCCATGTACTTGACCGGAAGAAACTTGGGTTCCCTGTACCAATCCGTCATTGGTTAAAGGATGAAATGAACGAATGGGCGAAGAAGATCATCCGCGAAAGCAACACGGATCATTTGATCAATAAATCATATGTGCTTCAATTGCTTGAAGACCATTGCCAAGGTAAAGCCGATAACAGCAGGAAGATTTGGACTGTGCTGATGTTTATGGTATGGCATCAAGTATATGTTGAAGATGTCTATTCCTTTCAACGTGATTACGCACTAGAAAAGGCCCTGCAAACATCGAAAAATTAATCGTAAAAGCACCCAAATTTCTTGGGTGCTTTTGCTTTTTCTCTGTTACACTTGCCAAGTTGATTTCCGCTCCAGGTGCTTCGCTTTCCGTGGGCGGTTCGGGGAGCCTTCTCGGCGCTAAGCGCCTGCGGGGTCTCCCCTGCCCCGTCCTCCCGCAGGAGTCTTCGCACCCTTCCGCTCCAATCAACTTGGCAATAAAATCAACACAGCCTATTTTTTAAGAATTATGATTGGATTGACTTATAATATTGTCCCTTTTCTGCATATTCTGTAGAGATTCTTACCATATCTTTTATGTCTTCTGGAGTTAATTCTCTAATAACTTTTGCCGGTCTGCCAAATGCTAAGGTATTAGGGGGAATTTTTTTCCCTTGCGGAACCAGACTGCCGGCTCCAATAAAAGCACCCTCGCCGATTTCAGCATTATCAAGAATGATGGAACCCATTCCTATTAACGCTTTTTTTCGAATGATACAACTGTGTAGAATAACCTGATGACCAATCGTTACTTCATCTTCTAAAATTAGCGGGTTATTGGGGCTTTGGTGTAAGATAGAATTATCTTGTATATTTACTTTCTTACCAATAATGGTTGGGGCAACGTCCCCTCTGATAACGGTGTTAAACCAAACACTTGATTCATCGCCAATCTCAACATCACCGGTAATCGTTACATAGTCGGCAATATAAGCAGTATCAGCTATGCGGGGGTACTTCCCTTTAAATGGATAAATCATTATTCTCGCTCCTTTTGTATGATGATTCTATTTTATCGGAAGTATGAAGTGATTCACAAAAAATTTGTCTTTTTTATTATAAAGGGACTAAAGATAGTTTGGAAATTTTCCAGCAATAGGTAATAACTAATTCCAGGGGGGAAAACTATGTGGAAGTGGGAAGCAGAAGGAGAAGCGAAGGCTGTTATCGTGATCGTCCATGGCGCTATGGAACATCATCGCCGTTATGGCTGGCTGATTGAAATGTGGCGTTCGGCTGGATTCCATATCATTATGGCAGATCTTCCGGGGCAAGGGATGACAACAAGAGCAAACCGCGGCCATATTAATTCCTTCGATGAATATATTTTCGAGGTGAAAGATTGGATACAGGCTGCTTATCGTTATGATTTACCAGTCTTTTTACTTGGTCACAGTATGGGCGGCTTGATCTCAATCCGTCTCTTACAGGAAGAAAGATTGAATGTCGCTGGAGTCATTCTTTCTTCCCCATGTTTAGGGTTAGTTCATACTCCTTCCAAATTTTTAGATATTCTATCGCATGGTCTGAATGTGGTTTTCCCTTCACTTCGGATGAATTCCGGATTGACGGTTCAAATGGCGACAAGAAACGAAGAAGTAAGGGAAGCCGATTCAAATGATACTCTCTATATTACCAAGGTATCGATCAGATGGTATCGGGAATTGGTAGGGGCGATCAAAGAGGCATTTCAAGACCTTGAAAAAATACAGGATATTCCCATGCTTGTCATGCAAGGTGGAGATGACAAAATTGTAAATAAAGGCACCGTAAAAGAATGGTTCAATCATGTTCCATTATCTGAAAAAAGATTTAAGGAATGGCCGAAATGTTACCATGAAATCTTTAATGAACCAGAGCGGGAAGAGGTATTTGAGTATGCAAAGGATTTTGTTTTAAGTCAATTAAAAGCAATAGGTTATATTGTTTAGAAAGGTTGTCGGTTTCAATGATGCCAATCACCCTTATGTCTAGGGTATATCGCAAAATACTTCCAGCAGTACACAAAGAATTGGCTTATTGGAAAAGCCGTGCTAAAAACATTCCGAATGCGGAGCTAAGAACCCAAGCTCTCGCAAGCATTGAGCATAAAACATTCCATTGTGAAGGTGGAGCCATCCTCGCACTAACTGCTAAAGAGGACTATAAAAAAGCCATAAAATTTATCGTTGCCTATCAAACCATCAGTGATTATCTAGATAATCTTTGTGACAGAAGTACCTCTCTTGATCCTGCGGATTTTGCAGCACTCCATGAATCGATGTCAGATGCATTTGTTCTACAGGCTGGCAAAAAAAACTATTACCGGCTCCGCGCGGATCAGGATGATGATAATTATTTGTATGATTTATCGGAAACCTGTCGTTCTGTCCTAAGGGAAGTAAATAATTATGATGGAATCAAAGATTACTTGCTCGAGCTTTGCCAATACTATTGTGATTTACAAATTCACAAGCATGTAACTCAAGAGGAGAGAGTCCCTCGTCTTGAAAAATGGTTTCAAACCAACCAATACCAGCTGCCTGAAATGGAATGGTATGAATTCTCGGCATGTTCCGGTTCTACCTTAGGAATTTTTTGCCTCATATCCTATGCGCTTCGTGATGATTTTCAGCTGAGAGATGCAGAAAATATCAGGAAGGGGTACTTTCCATATATTCAGGGCTTACATATTCTATTGGATTATTTTATTGATCAAGAGGAGGACATCGCGGGAGGGGACTTGAATTTTTGTTCCTATTATCAAAGTGAGGAAAAACTTTTTCAGCGGTTGAAGCATTTTGTGGTAGAAGCTGACCGACACACGGAATACCTTCCGCATAAGAACTTCCATCGCCTGATTAATCGCGGTCTGTTAGGAATTTATTTATCAGATGCCAAGGTCCGCAAACAGAAAAACGTCCGTAAACTGGCAAAAGGCATTATCAAGTCGGGCGGCTGGATTAGCTATTTCTTTTATTTCAATGGTCTTGCCTACCGTTCTGTGCAAAAATCAGTACCGGCATTTGTAACAAGGTTAATCACAAAATAAACCAGGCGCGAGCCTGGTTTGTTATATTTTTTCAATCGCAATAATAAATGCTGGATGATTTTGTTGATTAATAAATTGGTATTGGAGCACATGTGCCGTTTTCTGGTCCATTTGCTGGCAATAGGAAAGCAGAGAATCACGCTCCTCGGCACCGCCTTTGTGACCATGATAAATAACAAGCACGATGATTCCTTCAGGTGCCATGATCTCCAATAGTTGTTGAATGGCAGCAATCGTTGTTTCAGGACGAGTTATAATTGCTTTATCACTGCCTGGAAGATAACCTAAGTTAAAAATCGCACCTGAAATCTTACCGTAATGGATGTCGGGAATCAATTGGGATAGGTTTTCATGACCTGAATGAAAAATTGTGACTCGCTCTAACATGAATTTCTGTTTCAGACGTTCCTTGCTAGCAACAATGGCTTCATTCTGAATATCAAATCCAAATACTTGCCCTGATTCTCCAACAACCTCTGCTAAGAAAACAGTATCATAGCCATTTCCTACTGTCGCATCAATAACGACATCCCCAGGTTTAACCGCTTTAATGAGTAGACTTTTCGCAAACGGAAGAATCTTATCTATGTTCATTGTTACTACACCAAGTTCCCCTGATAAAATTTTCCCTGCCAACTGTTCCTTTCTTTCAGTTTAGCATCAATCGCATTTAAGACTTCCCACTTGTTTATACTCCACATGGGTCCAACCATTAAGTCAATTGGTCCGTCACCTGTGATTCGGTGAACAATCATTTCGGGTGGTAAAATTTCCAATTGGTCACATACTAAGTTTACATAGTCTTCTTGGGACAGAAACTCAAGCATTCCTTTTTCATATTGCTTGACCATGGGCGTTCCTTTTAACAAATGCAGCAAATGAATCTTTATACCTTGCACGTCTAACTTGGCAACTTCATGCGCTGTTTCCATCATCATGTCATAGGATTCAAGCGGCAGGCCATTAATGATGTGAGAGCAGATACGAATGCCATGTTTCCTAAGCTTAGTAACGCCGTCTTTATAGCACTGAAAGTCATGGGCACGATTAATAAGTGAGGCAGTCCGCTCATGAACCGTTTGAAGCCCTAATTCAACCCATAAATAGGTGCGTTGGTTTAATTCCGCTAAATACTCGACCACATCATCGGGCAGACAATCAGGACGAGTGGCGATTGATAAACCCACTACGCCTTCCTGATTTAGAACTGATTCGTATTTTTCGCGGAGAACATCTACAGGTGCATGGGTATTTGTAAATGCCTGAAAGTAGGCCATATATTTACCATCTTTCCATTTCGTGTGCATTTTTTCTTTTATTTCGTTAAATTGTGTTTCCAAGGTCTCCACGCGATTTCCAGCAAAATCACCTGATCCGGACGCACTACAAAATGTGCAGCCCCCGTGTGCCACCGTGCCGTCACGGTTAGGGCAGTCAAATCCCCCGTCGAGTGCAACCTTAAATACCTTATGACCAAATTGCCCACGAAGGTGGTAATTCCATGTATGGTAACGTTTATCATCAGAAGCATATGGAAAAGGTCTAGTCTGAATCAATCAGAAAACCCCCTTTATAAAAAGTAAAAGACATAACATCAATTTTATCATGATATGACAAGCTTATCCAAATGTAATTATTAACGGCCATGGTTGGTAAAATTTATCCAACTGTTTATGTTATAGGAAAAAGAATGGAGAACACAATAAGAAATGAAGCATTTTGCTTCTAGAGATTCAACGGGGATTGAGTTATTACAGAAGGGGGTTCTAAAGATGGCTACTCGCGACTCAATGGACAACTTAATGCAGCAGGTTGAGGATGCAATTCGCTATGCCGAGGAACAGTACAAACAAAGCAGCCTTCAAGAGCATTATAATGATGATGATTACACAAAGGCACTGCAACAGCTTGAAGATACTTATCTGGACATTGCAAAAATGGCCCAAAGTGCAAATTCGCAGCAAAGGGACCAACTCCATAGAATGAGACTCCAGCTTCAGCAGCTTCAGAACACAATGATTCTAGAGGGGGAAAACCTTTGAAAAAGCGTTCCAAGCAACAAAACCCTGAACAGAAAACACGGAATGGAATTAATAATCAAGATCTGGAACTCGGACAAGATTTCGATCTTGTAAAACAAGCAAAGAAAAACTATGAAAAAACAGGCGGGCAGCCGGTGAAATCCAAATTTCACCAAGAAAAGGACCAGTCCTCCTAAAAATACAGAAGGAACCCTCATTTTTTTCATTGAGGGCTCCTTTTTTTTTCGCGAATAATTTGCCGAAAAATCACTAAAAAGTGTTAAAAATCACTTGGGATACTAATTTTTCAATAAAAGCACCTTGAAAATAGAAGGAAGACCTTGTTCATAATTTGGTAACAAGTGTTGTTTAATTTGTGATGTGCGTCACAGTTTGCCCTTTTATATCATGGTTTAAATAAGGTATGGATTAACAAAATTTATCTCAAAAACTCCACTTTTTGTTTGCTGAACACGACAAAAGAACGGTTCATACGGAATCCTTTTTTGAATTATATGTGAACGAATTCACATTTTTTTACCTTGTGGTGAAAGGAAGTGGACTAACATTTTTGATAAGAAGAGGAAAAGAAATTAATAGGCATTTGTGAAAAAGCAAAATCCATTTGGGATTAAGGTACAGAAAAGTACTTTAACTATATAAAGAGAGAGAAGAATTTTCTATGGGAGGTGAAGTAAATGTTAAAAAAACTGCTGAAAATGGACAAAAAGTTTTTAATTGTGTTGGCACTTCTAATTGGTGTGTTTTTATCTTTTTCAACGGTAAAAACAATGGCTTACCTGGATTCACCAGGTTTTTGTCAAAACTGTCATACGATGAAATCGGTTCATAAGTCATTCATGGAATCTACGCATTCGGATTTACAGTGTAATGACTGCCATCTGCCACATAAAAGTGAAGCGGGTAAGTTATTCTTTAAAGGCCGCGCAGGGATGACACATATTTATTTCAACACACTTGGAACAAAGAAGATACCAGATGTGATTGAGGCGACGGATCGAACAGAAAATATCATGAACGATAACTGTATCTCCTGCCACAAGAGCACGCTAGACAATGTATCACATGATGCAAAGGAAAAGTGTATTTCCTGTCACAAAACAGTACCACACGGGAAAGGCTTTAAAGATGACCGTTATAATAAGCCACCTGTTTCAGGCGAGTTATTAGAAAATAAGGGAGGATTTTAGAAATGGGAAGGTTTCGAAATGGGGCATATCTTCTCCTGCTAGCTTTCGTACTGATTATTACTGGATGCAGCAATGATTCCAGTGAGAAAACAGCTTCTGCTGCAGGTAAAAAGACAACAGGCCTCTCAGCCGATGAAATAAGTAATGAAGCGTTTAAGGACTTATTTCCGCTTCAATACAACAGTTACAAGAAAAATGAAAAAATGGAAGATACAACTTATGGCGGTTCTGAAAAACGGAGTAAGTATGATGCTGACAAAGAGCCATTGTTACCAATCCTCTTCAATGGATATGGGTTTGCGACCGAGTATAACGAAGAGCGGGGACATACATACGCTTTAGAAGATATTCGTAACGTTAAACGGATCACAGATAAATCAGTGGGTTCTTGTTATACATGTAAATCTACTGCCGTTCCAAAAATGATTGAAGAAATGGGCGACAGTTACTGGGGCGCTAATTTTAATAAAGATATTTGGCCAAAAGGGGAAAAGATGGGTCACTCTCCAATCGGGTGCTCCGATTGTCATGATCCAAAAACCATGGATTTGCGTGTTACTCGTCCAAGCTTTTATAAAGCCTTAGAAGCAAAGGGAGTAGATGTTTCAAACCCTACAAAAAATGATATGCGCAGCTATGTTTGCGGGCAGTGTCATGTGGAATATTATTTTGCAGCGGATAACAGTGAAGTAACGTTCCCATGGACCAAAGGATTTAAACCAGAAGAAATGTATGAGTATTACAGCACGATTGCCAAAGAGAAAGGTTTTGAAAAAGACTGGATTAGTAATATTTCTGGAACTCCAATGTTAAAGTCGCAGCATCCAGAATATGAAACCCATTCATCAGGAACACATGGTAAGGCCAATGTTTCTTGTGCCGATTGCCATATGCCATATGAGCGTGTAGATGGAAAAAGAAAAATCACTTCACACTGGTGGACTTCTCCACTTAAAACGATGCAAACTTCATGCCGACAGTGTCATGGTGACCGTGATTTAGATAAATTGAAAGATCGCGTACTTGAAATTCAAGAAGCTAATGTAAGTGCATTACACGAAGCACAAGATATTTCAACAACATCACACTATTATGTAAATAAAATGATTACCTCTGGTGTAAGCGAAGAAAAAATCAAGCAAGCTCAAGAATTTATTCGGAAAGGACAATGGTTTTGGGATATCATTGCAGCTGAAAACTCCGCAGGCTTCCATAACCCACAAGGATCGATGGATTCACTGAGAGAATCAGTAGTCCAATCGAACAAGGCAGTCCGTCTTGCCACAGAAGAGCTTGTGAAAAAAGGCGTTAATATGGAAGAACTCGACAAGGAAATCGAAAAAGTGAAAAAAGCGGTTCTCGACGAAAACGTTAATGAGAAGAAAAAGGACGCAGCCGTCAATAGCTATTTTCCTGCTCAAGCACCGGTTGTACCAGCAGTACCAAAAAAATAATGCTAACTGTACATTCCTTAGAGGGTTTAGAGTTCAGATGATATATTTAGAAAACACTGTTTCTTTTTTGAGACAGTGTTTTTTGTTGTGTATGTGGTACTAGGATTGTTGCGGGAGAATTATAGGGTTTGGCGGAATAAACGTGGATTTGGCGGAATATATGGTAAGGTTGGCGGAATATATGGTAAGGTTGGCGGAATCGAAACGTAGTTTGGCGGAATAATTTCGAAAGTTGGCGGAATCCCATCCCAGTTCGGCGGAATCTCCTCTAGAATCCACAGAATTATTTAAAAGTTTCACGAATTTCCTATTCTAATACGCCAGATCATAGCCCGCCAATACTGGAAAAGAAAAAGAATTGCACCCCACTTGAAAAAGGATTAGAATAAATCTTTGGAAATTGAAAAGTGAAATGTGAAGGGGCGTTTTTTTATGCCACGTGCCTTATGGCTCTTAATAATTGGAATGATCGTCAATGTAACAGGCTCTTCATTTTTATGGCCTTTAAATACAATCTATATTCACGACCATTTAGGGAAGTCCTTATCAGTAGCTGGCATTGTTTTAATGTTAAATTCCGCAGCTAGTGTGATCGGAAACCTTTATGGCGGAAGCCTATTCGATAAAATTGGCGGCTACAAATCTATTATATTTGGAATTAGTATTACGCTTGCAGCTCTTGTTGGCTTAACATTCTGGCACGGCTGGCTAGCATATATTGTCTTCCAAATCATTATTGGATTTGGTACTGGAATTATTTTTCCATCGATGTATGCCATGGCAGGGTCAGTTTGGAAAGAAGGCGGGCGTAAAGCCTTTAACGCCATTTATGTTGCTCAAAACCTTGGAGTAGCCTTGGGTGCATCTCTTGGAGGGATTGTTGCAGCTCATTCCTTTCAACTAATCTTCCTAGCAAATACAGTCATGTACGTCCTCTTTTTACTCATAGCGGTATTTGGCTATAAGGGAATCTTAGTGGATTCAGGAAAACAAGGAACGATCGATATAAATGTTCCAACCGTTACGAATAGAAAAAATCTGTATGCCTTATTGATACTGTGTACAGGTTATTTGCTGTGCTGGGTGGCCTATGTACAATGGCCAACGACGATTGCGTCGTATACACAGGAAATCCATATCTCTTTAACGCAATATAGCTTATTATGGTCGATAAACGGAGCCCTCATTGTCGTTGGCCAACCGCTTTTAAATGGTGTGTTGAAACATCTAACCGCCTCACTCAAACTACAAATGATTATTGGCATTGGTATTTTTATTGTTTCATTTTTAGTCGCAGGGAAGGCAACGGTATTCTCAGGATTTCTTGTCGGGATGATCATCCTAACAATCGGTGAAATGTTCATCTGGCCGGCTGTGCCTACAGTTGCTTTCGACTTAGCCCCAAAGGGCCGTGAAGGTTTCTACCAAGGTATCGTCAACAGTACAGCAACAGGCGGAAGAATGGTTGGACCCTTAATGGGAGGAATGATCGTCGACATGTATAACATGTCAGCACTATTCATAGTTTTAATTGTGTTATTCCTAATCGCAATTGTAACAACATTACTATATGATCGAAGTTTAAAAACGAAAATGGTGTCAGGCACCATCCATGGACAGATATAAGATTTGTCCGTGTAGAGAGGACAGTGGGGGTTCATATGCTCCCACTGTTTTTATGTTTAAAAGGTGGATATTTTGTCTATCATGAATCTAGGCGATTGTTTGGGTTGCATACTTAATGAAAATTTAATACAATAACCGTAATACTTTATATTAATATTGAAAAGACAGTGATCAGGAGTAGTAATGGTTCATACCCGCAAATAGAGAGTTGACGGCTGGTGGAAGTCAACCGGGTACATCATGAACTCGCCTTTGAGTTGCAAGCGTGAAGGAATAGTAAGGCTTGCCGTTTTCCGCGTTAAGGATGAATGAAGCGAGTGCAGTCAGCACTAATGTGGGTGGTACCGCGGGAAGATACATACAATCCTCTCGTCCCTTTTTGGGATGAGGGGTTTTTTATTTTTTTTTAGGAGGAAGAGCATTATGAGTTTCGACCATAATCAAATCGAACAAAAGTGGCAAAAGAAATGGGAAGAAGAAAAAACATTTAAAACAAGCGAAGAATTTGATAAAAGAAAATTTTACGCTTTAGATATGTTTCCATATCCGTCAGGGGCAGGACTGCACGTTGGACACCCTGAAGGCTACACAGCAACCGACATTCTTTCCCGCTTAAAGCGGATGCAGGGATACAATGTTCTTCATCCAATGGGCTGGGATGCGTTCGGTCTACCAGCGGAACAATACGCATTGGATACGGGTAACGATCCAGCGGAATTTACAGAACAGAATATCAATACATTCCGCCGGCAAATTAAATCATTAGGGTTCTCGTATGATTGGGATCGTGAGGTCAATACGACTGACCCTGAATACTACAAATGGACCCAATGGATTTTCTTAAAACTATTTGAAAAAGGTCTAGCTTACATTGATGAAGTAGCGGTAAACTGGTGCCCTGCACTTGGAACGGTACTAGCAAATGAAGAGGTCATTGATGGCAAAAGTGAACGCGGCGGGCACCCCGTTGAACGTCGTCCGATGAAGCAGTGGATGTTAAGAATCACCGCTTACGGTGACCGTTTACTGGAAGATCTTGAAGAACTTGATTGGCCTGAAAGCTTGAAGGAAATGCAGCGCAACTGGATCGGCCGTTCAGAAGGTGCAGAAGTTACCTTCTCAATCGAAGGACATGAGGAGACATTCACTGTCTTCACTACTCGTCCTGATACTTTATTTGGTGCTACGTATGCCGTGCTTGCACCTGAACATTCCTTTGTTGAAAAAATAACAACAGCTGAACAGCGTGCTGCGGTTGATGCCTATTTAGACAAAGTTAAGACGAAAAGCGATTTGGAACGTACGGATCTTGCCAAAGAGAAAACAGGCGTATTTACTGGCGCCTATGCCATCAATCCTGCCAATGGGGAGAAAATGCCAATTTGGATTGCTGATTATGTGTTAGTAAGCTATGGAACTGGTGCGATTATGGCAGTTCCTGCACATGATGAGCGTGACTATGAATTCGCAAAAGAATTTAACCTTCCTATTAAAGCAGTTGTCGCAGGTGGAGATATTGACAAAGAAGCCTACACAGGCGACGGTGAACATATTAACTCTGAATTTTTAAATGGCTTGGATAAAACGGAAGGCATTCAAAAAATGATTGCTTGGTTAGAAGAAAAAGGGATAGGAACGAAGAAAGTAACCTTCCGCCTAAGAGATTGGTTGTTCAGCCGTCAACGTTATTGGGGTGAACCAATTCCGATTATCCATTGGGAAGATGGTTCAATGACAGCAGTTCCGGAAGACCAGCTTCCACTGATGTTACCAAAAACCACTGAAATTCGTCCTTCAGGGACAGGAGAATCACCACTTGCAGTTATTTCTGATTTCGTGAATGTTGTGGATCCGGAAACAGGTAAAAAGGGACGCCGCGAAACGAACACAATGCCGCAATGGGCAGGCAGCTGCTGGTATTATTTACGTTATATTGATCCAAAAAATGATCAAGCACTTGCTTCTCAGGAAAAATTAAATCATTGGCTTCCAGTTGATATCTACATTGGCGGTGCCGAACATGCCGTATTACATTTACTTTATGCGCGTTTCTGGCACAAATTCTTGTATGATATCGGTGTGGTTCCTACCAAAGAACCATTCCAAAAGCTATTTAACCAAGGAATGATTTTAGGCGAAGGAAATGAAAAAATGAGTAAATCAAAAGGGAATGTAGTAAACCCTGATGATATCGTTGGCAGCCACGGTGCTGATACCCTTCGCTTATATGAAATGTTCATGGGACCGCTTGATGCATCGATTGCTTGGTCGACCAATGGGTTGGATGGTTCCCGCCGCTTCTTAGATCGTATCTGGCGTTTATTGGTTGAGGAAAATGGAGAATTAAATTCAAAGATTCAAGCCAATGAAGAAACCTCTAGTTTGGAAAAAGTGTATCATCAAACCGTGAAAAAAGTGACTGAGGATTATGAAGGTTTGAGGTTTAACACGGCCATTTCACAAATGATGGTATTCATTAATGAAGCCTATAAGGCAACTGTACTTCCAAAAGAGTATATTGAAGGATTCGTTAAATTGCTTGCACCTGTTTGCCCGCATATAGCTGAGGAGCTTTGGGAAAAGTTGGGACACATTGAAACGATAACTTACGAAGCATGGCCTGCATATGATGAGGCAAAACTAGTGGATGAAGAAGTTGAAATTGTCATCCAGGTAAATGGTAAAGTAAAGACAAAACTTATGGTACCAACAGATGCAAGCAAAGAGTCACTTGAAGGCATCGCGATGGAAGATGCGCATATAAAGGAACAAATTGAAGGAAAAACAATTCGCAAGGTAATTACTGTTCCAGGAAAGCTTGTTAATATTGTAGCAAATTAAAAGAACGGCCCCTCTCTTGGGGCTGTTTTCCAGAAGGGGATGGACTTGATGGAAGAAATTCAAACGATTACACCAGAAGAATTAGAAAAGAAGCTTGAGGCAGGGGAAAAACTTGAGCTTGTGGACGTAAGGGAAAATGAAGAAGTAGTATTCGGGATGGTACCAGGGGCTAAGCATATTCGCATGGGTGACATTCCTGCTAATCTCGACTATTTCGACAAGGATAAGGAATATATTTTTATTTGCCGCTCAAGTGCCCGCAGTGGAAATGTTTGTCATTATCTACAGGACCAAGGATATAAGGTTCGCAATATGGTTGGCGGCATGCTCGCATGGACTGGAGAAACAGAATATACAGAATAACCGATTCCACCATGGAATCGGTTTTTTTGTGTAAATAAGCAGCGCTTGCGCTTTTCAGGGTTAGTGAGAGACCTCAAGCTTAGGTCTATCTCTCATCAACATACCTCCTAAAAGGATAAGCGGCAGGATATTGACTGCAGCAAGTACGGCTCCTTGAATATCTGTACCAATCAATAAACCATGTATCGTAACGAATATATATAGAATCGGATTCAATGCATGTAATTTCCGCCATTTTTGATAGCCTATTTTTTTTCGTGCTTTGGAGGTAACGATCGTCATAATTAAGAAATAAAGGGATAGTGCGCCAAGTGCCATTGGCAATGGCTTATAGTCCGTATTAAACGGAATGAGTATCTCTAACCATTGTAACGAGATATATGAATCGATTAGTAAAAATCCTACGTGGCCAACCACAAGATAAAGGGCCCAATTAGACAGTGATTCATGCAAAAATAGGGAAGTAGTGACCTTTTGTTTTCGCTTTTTCTGAACTTGAGAGTATAGTCCAATGATGACAGACAAATAAAGTAAGAGGTAAGCTACCAAACCTGTAGCGCGGATCATATACCATTCAAACATTTCCAAGTTACTCTCCTCCTCTCCAAATATCTCCGTCTTTAGTAATTAACACAGCCTGGACACCTTTTCTATTTATCCATTCTTGACCAGCCTGTTCTCCTAGTAAAAGAACTGTTTTTGCCCAAACGTCAGCTTCCAAAGCAGTAGGGGCTGTCACTGTTGCCGATACAATCTTACTTTTACTAGGATTTCCTGTTCGAGTATCAATCAAATGATGCGTCCACTCCCCATTGATCCGCCATTTTCTTTTCATGGTTGTGGAAGTCGCTAGCGCACCATTTTGAACCTGAATCGAAGAAATCATCGTTGTTTCGGCAAATGGACTCTCGATCCCGATATTTAATGGTCGTGGCAACGTGCCGAAAATGCGGATATCACCACCCACGTTGATAAAGCCATAGCCCAACCTATCTAATAGCAGTGCGGCACGATCAATCACCCAGCCCTTGGCCATTCCCCCAAGATCGATTTTTGATAATAGGGTTACGGATCGTTTACTTTCATTTAGTATAAAAGGTTGCGAACTTATCGCAGCCATTGATGAAGGGGGAGTTACCGCTAACTCTTTCCCCTTTATCATTTCAATCGATTTCGAATATCCGTGGTTTTCAAGTGTCGATAGAACGCTAGGATTAAAAATACCTTCCGTTTCTTCAAAAAATCGAAGAGCGTCTGATAAGATTGAAAACATCTCACTGCTAACGATGACTTCTTTTTCAACCTGTTGATTTAATCGTGATAGTTCACTATCGGAGCGGAAACGGCTGCAAGTATCCTCTATCAATTCAAATAGCTTGTAGATAGGCATTAAATCGTTAGCAAAAAACTCTTGACTAATAGAGATTTGAACAATTGTACTCATCGAAGGAAACCGGTAGCTAAACATCAGGTTCCACCTGTAGTCGTATCAAAGCCGCCTTGATGTCCCATTCCAGGTCCGCCGCCATTTGAAAATTGATCCTGTTGATTACTGTTTCCATTGAATTGATCATTATTATTCGAGTACTGATCACTAGAATCAAAATTATTGTTAGAATCATCATTTTGATTGTATTGCGATGAGTTACCGCCATCAAAGGATTGATCAAAACCTCTACCATGGTCAGTACGTTGTTGTGTATTAAAGCTATCCTGTGATTGCTGATTAGAATTATTATTTGAGGATTGCCCTTGAGTAAGTGCCACTTGATTGCTCGCTTGATCGTCATTTGATAGACCAAGATAGGATACCATTCCAGCTACTAATGCCAAACTCCCAAAACTAACGCCCCAAGAGATTTTTTGTTTTTTATCCATTATTAATGCTCCTTTCTATAGGTGAAACTGTCTTTCTAAAAAGGAGTTTACAAGTTGAATCTTAAAATAACCTTAATTTTTCAGTCTATTTATTTTTAAAATTCAGATAAGTTGTTAATAATGGTAGTAAAAAAGAGAGGGAGAGAGAAAAGTGATACAGGTTAAATTGTTTGATCGGGAGCATGAGAAGGATTTAGAAAAGGAAATGAACCGTTTTTTGAAAGGGATAGATGAAACAAGCCTGCTCGATATTAAATATAATGTGGCAGCAATGCCGGAGGAAGAAGAAGAGGAGCAGATTTATTGTTTTTCCGCGATGATAATTTATAAGGCCTGACAAATTGTCAGACCTTTTTGGTTTTTGCAGTCAGGGCTGCATTGGTACCAGCTAATCTTCCTGTTACAAGGGCAGAGGTAATATTATACCCGCCTGTATAACCATGTACATCAAGGATTTCACCGCAAAAATATAAACCGTTCATTAATTTTGAGCCCATCGTTTGTGGCTCGATTTCTTTAACAGACACACCGCCGCCAGTGACAAAAGCTTTTTCAAGAGGCAAGGTGCCATTTACTTTTATCAGGAATTGCTTGCAGCTCTTTGAAAAACTACGAATTTTTTCATTGGAAATGGTGCTGCCTTGCTCAGATGGGTCCATTCCGTTATGTTCTAATAGAAATAGAAGGTATCGTTCAGGGACCAGCCCTTTAAGCGTATTTTTAATGCTTTTTTTAGGCTCACTTTTAACAAGCGCAAGAATTTCTTGAAAAACTTCTTCCTCTTTTTTGTCTGGTAAGGCATCAAGGCTCATGGTTACTTCTTTTAAATTCCACTTTTTCATAGCTTTGACTACGAACTGACTGCAGCGCAGCACGGCAGGTCCGCTGATTCCAAAATGGGTAAAAATCATATCCATGCGGTGCGAGATAATTGGCTTACCTTTCGGATTCAAAACACTTAAGTCAATGTCTCTTAGTGATAAACCTTGTAGGGCTTTATTTTTAATAAATGGTTCGCTCGAGGTGACAGGGACTTCAGTTGGAAATAAATCCGTAATCGTATGACCTGCTTTCTTCGCCCAGGCATACCCATCACCAGTTGAACCTGTATGTGGAACTGATTTTCCCCCAACGGCAATCACGATCGATTTAGCTGATAATTTTTGACCATCTTTCAACAAAACGGCAGAAACGGTTCCATTTTCATAGAAAAGGTCCTCTACAGGGCTATTTTTGAAAATCCTGACACGAAGCTTTTCTAACTGATTTAATAGGGCGTCAACGACAGATTGAGCCTTATTGGAAACGGGGAACATCCGCCCGTGATCCTCTTCCTTTAATTCGATACCTAATTTTTCAAAGAACTTAATAATATCTTCATTACTAAAGATTGAAAAGGCACTATATAAAAACTTACCGTTCCCCGGCAGGTGCTTGATGATTTCCTCGATGGGCAGGCGATTGGTCACATTACAGCGACCACCTCCAGAAATAGCCAACTTTCTGCCGAGTTTGTCTCCTTTATCAATTAATAGTACTTTTGCGCCTTTTTCACCAGCTGCAATGGCCGCCATTAACCCAGAAGGTCCTCCGCCGATGACAATTACATCATAATCCATATTTCCACCAACTTTACTTTAATCCGTCACTCCATTATAAACATTTATCATCAAAATAAAACGAATGTGCCCTTTTTTTCATAAATTTAACTTGGAAGTTAGTAGCGTCTGAGAGAAAGAAGTTGTAAACTACTAATAGTGTGCAAAAAAAGTCGAATTATTTGTGAAGAAGCGCACGTATTTCTTCGGGTAGGAAGGGATTCTATGCAGTCAAAGCTTTTAAGAGGAACATTTATTTTAACGTTTGGAACAATATTATCTAAGGTTATCGGATTAATTTATGTTATTCCGTTTTATCAAATTGTTGGGAAACACGGGACGCAGCTTTATTCATTTTCATATGTCCCATATACCATTTTTATCAGTATTGCAACGGCGGGTGTACCGCTGGCTGTTTCAAAATTCATTGCAAAATATAATGCACTTGAAGAGTATGCCGTTGGCCGAAAGCTGTTTAAATCGGGACTAGTGGTTATGTTGTTGACTGGGTTTGTGGCATTCTTAGTGATGTATTCCGCTGCACCTATGTTAGCTGAATTAAGTCATCCTGGTAAAGGACAACTGGCCAATGTTACGACGGTTATTCGGGCTGTTAGTTTTGCATTAATCGTTGTGCCAATTATGAGTTTAATCAGAGGTTACTTTCAGGGACATCAATCAATGGGACCTTCGGCTGTTTCACAGGTTGTCGAACAAATCATACGAATTATTTTTACACTTGCAGGAGCCTATGTTGTTCTGAAATTTTTACATGGCACTATTGTTTCGGCAGTTAGCGTTGCCACCTTTGCAGCATTTGTCGGTGCTATCGGAGGATTAGTTGTTTTATTTTGGTATTGGTATAAAAGAAAACCCTATTTGGACGAGCTACTTGAACATGATAAAGGGACCAGCCAAATTTCTTTAAAGGAAATCTATAAAGAAATTCTTTTATACGCAGCGCCCTTCGTTTTTGTCGGGATTGCCAATCCGTTATTTCAATTTATCGATCAAATTACCTTCAACCGGGCGATGTCCGCAATGGGCAATGCCAAGCAGGTGGCGGATGCGGCCTTTGGTATATTAAATTTCGAGTCACATAAAATTGTCATCATTCCTGTATCACTTGCAACGGCCTTTTCTTTAACACTCATACCGAGTATTACAAAGGCATTTGTAGAGAATGATCAGAAAAACATGGACCGGCAATTAAACCAAACCTTTCAAGTTTTGCTCTATTTAACATTACCGGCTGCTATCGGGCTTTCGTTATTGGCTGAACCTGTTTACACAGCTTTTTATGAGCATGATAATCTTGGGACACAAGTATTAGGCGCCTATGCACCTGTTGCGATTCTTTTTTCGCTCTATTCTGTCACAGCAGCCATATTGCAGGGAATTAACGAACAGCGCTTTACCATCTTAAGCTTGCTTGTGGGTTTATTAATAAAATTTGCTCTAAACATTCCATTAATTAAAATGTTTGAAACAAGAGGGGCCGTTCTCGCCACAGCGCTTGGTTATACGGCAGCGATTGTCATTAATTTAATTGTGATTAAGACATTCTCCGGCTATCGTTTCCGGCTGGTATGGCGGAGGAGTTTATTGATTATCATCTTCGCAGGATTGATGTGGGCAGGAACAGAACTTGTTTATAAATTACTATTACTATTCCTTTCCCCTGCATCAAAGGGTCAATCCGTCTTGCTTATCGTGATAAGTGCCGGAGTGGGCGCCGTCATCTATTTTTACTTAGGCCTGAAATCAGGACTAGTGAACCGTTTATTTGGTGACAGGGTCGATCGAATCAAGCAAAAACTAAGGTTAAGATTTTAAAAATCTTCTTAAAAAGGAGATGGGACAGTTGAGAATTGATAAAATGCTAGCTAATCTTGGCTATGGCAGCCGGAAAGAAGTGAAGCAGCTTTTAAAAAGTAGTGCGGTCAAGGTTGATGATGTGGTAGTCAAGGATGCAAAACAGCATGTGGATACGTCCAAACAAACCGTGACTTTAAATGGTGAGGTTATTGAATATAAAGAATTTATCTATTTGATGATGAACAAGCCGCAAGGAGTCTTATCAGCGACAGAAGATAGCACTACCGAAACGGTTATCGATTTATTAGAGCTCGAGGACCAGGTTTATGAACCGTTTCCTGTTGGCAGATTGGACAAGGATACAGAAGGTTTACTGCTGATCACCAATGACGGTCAGTTGGCACATCGATTACTTTCACCGAAAAAGCATGTTCCGAAAACTTATTTTGCTGTCATCGATGGTGAAGTGACGGAAGAAGATGTGGTGGCGTTTGCTAATGGTGTAACCTTGGATGATGGCTACGAAACAAAACCTGGTGAGTTGAAAATAATAAAATCCAGTATCCTTTCTGACATTGAGCTAACCATCACGGAAGGGAAATTTCATCAAGTGAAAAGAATGTTTGAAGCTGTTGGTAAAAGAGTGGTTTATCTCCAACGGATTTCAATGGGCCCCTTGCCGTTGGATGAGACACTGGAGTTAGGTGAATATCGGGAACTGACAGACGAAGAAGTAGAATTATTGCGAGAATATCAAGTGAAATAATCTTAAAAAGGAAAAAGCAGCTAAAAAATAGCTGCTTTTTCCTTTTAATAAAAATTTCGCTATGAAATAACGTTATTAAAGCGTGAATATGGAATTCTCTTGTCTTTAATAAGTTCAATCAGCTAATTTATGAATCCAATCAGCGAATTTGGCAATTTTATCAGCGAATTTCCTTGTTCAATCAGCGAATCCATATTCTCATATATGGTTGATTATTGATAGGCCTTCACATGTAACAATGTTTCTAAATCGACAATTTCAACCTGCCTCTTTTGCAATTCTTCTATAAGGAGTGGTAAGGCTTTTTTTGTCTCACTCTTATCGGAATCGGAGTGCATTAAGATAATGTCACCGTTTCGAAGATTATCGATCACATTGCGAATGATATTTTTTGAATCCATTTGGGACCAATCCAGGGTATCAATGGACCAGAGGACAATGGAATAGCCCTCTTGTTTTGCAACCTCTGCCACCTGTACATTCGTATCTCCATATGGTGTACGAAGGATAGCCGGCTCCTTGCCAATAACTGATTTAATTGCTTTCCCAGCTTGATCAATTTCGAGTCTAGTAGCGTTTTTGCCTAATTTGGTTAATTCCACATGATTAAAGCTATGGCTTAAGACTAGGTTTCCATTTTTAAAGGCATCCCTTACAACATCAGGATGCTTATTAACCTTACTGCCAATAAAAAAGAAGTTTCCTTTTACATGGTGGTTTGCCAAAATCTCAATGATTGACGGTGTGATTACTTCATCAGGTCCATCATCAAACGTTAGGGCCACCTGTTTTTTATCAGGGCCATTAATATAAACACCCTCTTGGTTTTTAGCAAAGAGGACGATATCTTTCCGCCATTTTTGCATCGAAGCCCAAGCTGATTCTGATAACTGATTGGAGTTTCCTTTTATATCAAGGATGTATTCGTTATTTGATGCTGTGATGGTAGATCTTTTTGGGTTAAAAACAGAAATATGATCAATCACATGACTACTTTTCGGAAAAATCAACTTAAGCTGAATTTCCTGCTTCAATTTATAAACATAAATATTTTCATTAGTATTGTCTCGTATTTCCGTAGGCTGCCCGAATGATCTGATCACCATCTTGTCTGTAATTTCTTTGAGGTCAGCATCATAGGAACGAACGTCGAAAATTTCCCCTGCCTTGTTATAGCCTAAAACGATGTTTCTATGGTCATAGGTGGCATAGGTGCCAGATCCCGCCTGATCAACCTTGTCGGGTTCATCCCATTCAGAGTTAACTTGTTCGATTGTACTATCAAGCGCATTAAATGGACAATCCATCACCATTCCTTTTTCAGCCCAATCCTTAATATTATCAAGCTTTTTAAAATAGGATTGGTTTATTTCCTTAGGCTGTAGGCCATTTTGCTTTGGATGTACATTATTACTTGGATGCAGCTGTTCCGAATCACAAGCAGTTAATAGTGTAGACAAAGAGAAAATGACCGTCAAGATAGGTGTTAACAACTTCATTAGGCGTTTCACTTCCCATAATTTATTTGGTCTATACTTGATTTAATAATAGCAAAGACCTTCAATTTTGGAAAAATTAAACTCAATCGCATGAAAAAAAGGACAAGGAATCAGCTTGTCCTAGATTTAACGTTTATTTTCAATTAAGCCTGTAGGAAAGATTGTAACATCCAGTTATGTTTATTGAGTTTACCGATTAGGCCTAAAAACATATCACTGGTTACCTCGTCATTGTTTTGTTCAGCAACTTCCATCCCAGCTTTTAATTCATCAATGATTAAGGAAAAGTCATGGACGATTGTCTGAACCATTTCTTCAGCAGTTAATGTTTCACTGGTTTCTTCAATGGTTGCAAGTTGAAGATATTCTTTAAGGGTAGAAATGGGACTGCCGCCAATGGTTAATAATTGCTCAGCAAACTCATCCATTGTCGCTGCTGCTTCCTCATATAATTCTTCGAATTTGGCATGTAAGGTAAAGAAGTGAGGACCTTTCACATACCAGTGAAAACGATGTAATTTAGTATATAGTATATTCCAGTTTGCAATTTGTTGGTTGATTACTTGTTCAACGGTCATTTTAGCATTCCTCCTAATTTCTTATCTGAACTAATTATATCATATACTATTTAAAAGTAAATATTAAATGATAATAATTATAATTAGGAAAGGGGAACTTTTTTAAAAAATTAGTAACTAGGTAGATCTCTGGGTATCTTAATAATATTTACTTGCAAAGGATACCTTAATTTTAAGGGGGAACTGTTATGAGACTTACACACGAGCAGGCTATTGAGTTACACGGCTTTAATAACTTGACGAAATCGTTAAGCTTTAATATGTATGATATTTGTTTTACAAAAACGAGGGAAGAACGTGAAGCCTATCTGAAGTATATAGATGAACAATACAGTGCAGACAGGCTGCAAAAAATTTTAACCCATGTATCAGATATAATCGGTGCCCATGTGTTAAATGTGGCGAGTCAGGACTTTGAACCAGCCGGGGCGAGCGTGACTCTATTGGTATCAGAGGGTCCTCTAGCCAATGCACCGTCTGAATCCTTTGAGGAATCGCCGGGACCGCTGCCGGAATCGGTGGTGATGCAATTAGATAAGAGTCATATCACGGTTCATACATATCCGGAATTCCACCCTGATGAAGGAATAAGCACATTTCGGGCAGATATTGATGTTTCGACATGCGGGGAAATTTCACCCCTTAAGGCCCTTCATTATTTAATCCGATCATTTGAAACAGATGTGATGACAATTGATTATCGGGTCCGCGGCTTTACTAGGGATAAGATAGGGCATAAACTCTTTATTGATCATGAAATAAATTCGATTCAGAATTACATCCCTGAAGATGTCGGCGAATTATTCGATATGATTGACGTTAATGTCTATCAGGAACATATTTTTCACACAAAATGTAAGCTGCGTGAATTCGATTTAAATAACTATTTGTTTGGATATACAAAAGATAAGCTTTCACCTGATGAACATATTGAGATTACGGAGCGATTAAAGATTGAGATGGATGAAATCTTTTATGGGAAAAATATTATCCAATAGTAATGGAGCCGAAGGAAAAGCCATTAATTAAGGATATACGTTACTGGAACAGAGTCATATTTATGAATAGGGTCACGTAGGAGGTGTCTACGTGACCGAAACAGGGGTCAAACCAAGATTAGGGTAACGTAGAAGGTGTCTACGTTACCGAAACAGAGGTAAAACCAAGGATAGGGTAACGTAGAAGGTGTCTACGTGACCGAAACAGGGGTCTAACCAAGAATAGGGTAACGTAGAAGGTGTCTACGTGACCGAAACAGGGGTCTAACTGAGGATAGGGTAACGTAGGAGGTGTCTACGTGACCGAAACAGGGGTCTAACTGAGGATGGGGTAACGTAGAAGGTGTCTACGTGACCGAAACAGGGGTCAAACCAAGGATAGGGTAACGTAGAAGGTGTCTACGTGCCTGGAACGAATGGTGATTGAGAAACCAGCCTTTCAAAGTCAATTTTAATCATCTAACAGATGATGCAGCATTCTATTTTTATCATCAAAAAATTGTTTCATAATCCGATAATGATTCGTTTCCTCAAGTGTGTTTTCAATAATTCCTTCTTCTGTAAATTCAAAGATTTTTGCCTTAGGATAAGCCATGATGATGGGCGAATGGGTAGCAATAATAAATTGGGAGTTCTCTTTCACCAAATCATGAATCCTTGTCAGCATTGACATCTGCCGCAGTGGGGAGAGGGCTGCTTCTGGTTCATCTAAAATGTATATCCCATTACCGCCAAACCGATGAAGAAACGTGGCAAAGAAGGCCTCACCATGCGACTGTTCATGCAGGGAAACACCTCCGAATGATTCAATGACCCTTCTCCCGCCGACTCCTTTATCCAGCTCCTCAATATTAGAAGCAACATTATAAAAACTTTCAGCGCGCAGAAAAAATCCATCCTTAGGTTTTTCGATACCCTTTATTACTTTGAGATAGTCTGCAAGAGGAGAATGTGAATCATAGGTTGAAAAATTAAAATTAAAGGACCCTCCCTCTGGATTAAAACCAACTGCTACAGCAATCGCTTCAAGCAGGGTGGATTTACCCATGCCGTTTTCTCCAATCAGGAAAGTAACATTCGGATGAAAAGCTAGTTCGTCTAAGCCTCGCAAACTGGGCAGGTTAAAGGGATATTTATTAAAAGAAGGAATTTCATCTCTTTTCAGAATAATTCTTCGTAAATATTGAGTATTTATCATATTTATTACCCCGATTTTTATTTTAATAAGGAAAGTTAGCAGATTGATTAATATTAAAAGTAGCATATTTTAACTGCTTATCCTATATATTGATTTGTAATAATTATGGAATGAAAGTATATTGAATGAAAATTACGGTGACTTTACTTAATGTGAAGTCACCGTTTTTCTTTTTAAAAAAGAAATGCTTGACGTGCAACCAAATGGTGTTATATAGTCTTGATATGAAACCAAATGGTTTCGTAATGAAGTAATAATCGCAGCATAATTCGAGGAGGCAATTAAAATGGGAAATGAGTCACAGGCAACATTAGATGATATAAAGTATACAGTCGTTTACAATGCTCCAATTGCTAAAGTATGGGATGCAGTAGCTACAGCAGAAGGTCTGGGTGCGTGGTTCATGCCTAATGACCTTCAACCAGTTGAAGGTCATGAATTTCACTTAAATGCAGCGCAATTTGGCATGTCGCCATGTAAGGTAACACATGTCGATCCACCTAAAAAACTTTCATTTAATTGGGGAAAAGATTGGACACTAACATTTGAATTAAAAGAACTGGATGATAAAACAGAGTTAACTCTTATCCATGGTGGCTGGGACGCTAACAAAGTTACAGAATTCGGTGCTCCGCATACTCCGATCCGCGATAACATGAATCAGGGCTGGGCAGGTCTTGTGAAAAAATTGCAAGCATATGTTGAGGCCTAAATGGCGGCTTCATCGGCAAAGCATGATGTTTTTCAAGCCATCGCTGATCCAACAAGGCGAAAGCTGTTAAAACTTCTTAGTAAGGAAGAGATGCCTGTCACGGCGATAAGTGAACACTTTCCGATAAGCCGAACCGCTGTGTCCAAGCATTTACGTGTATTAGCTGATGCTGGGCTGGTTAAGGAACGAAAAGCGGGCAGGGAAACAAGGTACAAGCTTGAGCCGGAGCCCTTGTATGAATTAAAAGATTGGCTCCAATATTTTGAGTTATTTTGGGAAAATAAGCTGTCAGCGCTTAGGCTTTTTGTTGAGTCAGATGTGAAGGAAATCAAACATCTCCATCCGGCAATTGACAAGCCAGAAGACAAAAAAGATTAAAAAAGTGATACCCATGTAAATATTGGGTATCACTTTTTTAGTTTTTAATGAGAGGTCTCCACGGCAGTCTTGGAATGTTGCAGATGACTTGTCACCCATCCAATACCCCCCGCTATTACTAGGTAGAAAAGTAAGATTAGTATTTGCTGTTGTAGTTGGGCCCAATCCCCTAGGGAGATAACATCTTGGAAGCTCCGTAATGAATGGGCCATTGGTAAAACATTACCGATCTTGCTTAGGATAGGATTACTCAATTCACCCGGGAATGTTCCACCACATGTAGCTAATTGTAAAACCAATAGTGTGACAGCCATAAATTTCCCTGCAACACCAAACAATGTCACTAACATCAGGATGACCGTCATGAAGGTTAAGGAGACAATGACACTGGATACAATAAACAAGGGAACACTTACCACATGTACTTTGAATCCGAAAAGGACTACCAAATCGACAAATAACACTTGTATTAATGCGATTGAGTACTTAAGTCCGAGTTTATTAATAAAATGCTCTGTTCCATTAACCTTAAGATCTTGTCTGCGTCCTAATGGAAGGATGTTAGCTGCCATTATTCCACCTACATAAAATGCTAAAGATAGAAAATAGGGGGTAATTCCAGTCCCATAATTCGGAACCTCGGATAAATCCGATTCTACTAATTTGACTGGTTCTGAGAACATCGAGGTCAATTGGTTATTATTATGGATACTAGACGTTTGCATAGCAGCATCATTTAATTTTGTGGCTAACTCGTCTGAACCAACGCTCAATTGATCCAAACCATCTACTAACTGATTGGTGCCGTTATCTAATTTACTTCCACCGTTTGCTAAATCAACTATTCCATTATTTAAAGAGGAAAAACCAATTGTCCATTGGGAAAATCCATTGGACAATTGTACGGTTCCCTCAGATAATTTGTTTGCCCCGGTGGCAGCATCATCCATTTTATCGCCAAGCTTTGTCATACCATCTTGGACTTTTGTTTGTCCTTGAACTAATTTGTTTGCCCCTTGAGCAAGTTGGACTTGACCACTACTCAATGAATCAGCTGCTTTTGATAGGCCGGATGACATGGCAGCAATTTGTTGGAAGGTAGGATCATTTTTCATATCAGGGTGATTTTGTAAAAATAGTTCTACTGCTTTCGATAATTCATCTGTCGTGTTTTTCACCCCTGCTTGACCTTGAGATAACCTTTCACTATTCAAAGCCAAAGATTGCATGCCTTCCGTTAATTGTTCCATCCCAACTTCTACACTTGCATGACCTTCAGAAAGCTTTTCCATGCCATTAGAAAGTGATAGTGAGCCCTCTTTTAAACCGTCAAGCCCCTGAGCTAATTTTTGTTGACCGTTTGAAAGTTGCTGACTCCCATTCTCAAGCTTTTCTGCTCCATTATTTAAACGGTGGACACCATCTGAAAGCTCGATCATTCCATTTTTGGCATCAACAGTCCCTTGATTAATTTTCGAAGCACCATCGCCAGCAGTACGTAACCCGCTTGCTAACTCAACAAACTTTGAAAATACACCGTCAGCGTAGGATTTCGTAATACCTGCTGCGATCTTTGTTTTCATTTTTTCCGTTGCAGTAGTACTAATTTGAGAGGCAACAAAGTTTTTACCTGGATTAATTTTATAATTTAGTTTTGCCTGCTCTGGATGTTCATCCATTAATGTACTGACCTTTTGTGAAAAATCTTTTGGAATCGTAAGAACCATATAATATTTCCCATCTTTCAAACCTTGGTTTGCGGTCTTTTCAGAGAGAAAATGGAACTTTAAATCCTTGTTTTCTTTTAAATTTTTGACAAAGTCCTGACCTGCCTCAATGGACTTGTTATCCATCGTGGAGCCTTTATCTAAATTCACAACAGCGACAGGAAGCTGATCCAACCGTCCATATGGATTCCAGTAACCTGCGAGAAAAAAGCCGGAATAAATTAATGGAACCACCAATAGAAATACTAACGCAATCCTTCCATGTTTATGGTGCCACATCATTTTTAAGTCTCTAAATATTAAGTTTATCCCCTTCATAATTACCCCTTTGTATTTGATTTTTTAACATAACCACTATGATAAATACTTTTTAGTATATTGTATAATATATAATTAGTTATTAATTGATAGCTTTAAATCTATTAAATAGTCGAAGGGGTAATTCCATGGAACTTTTACAACTAAAATATTTTCAAACGGTTGCCAGGCTTGAGCACATGACCAAGGCGGCAGAAGAACTTCAAATTGCCCAACCCTCTTTAAGTAAAACCATAGCCCGCTTGGAACAAGATTTGGGAGTTCCATTATTTGATCGGAGAAATAGACAGCTCGGGCTTAACGTCTACGGAAAACTGTTTTTAGAACGTGTAAACCGGATATTTTTAGAATTAAACGAGGGGAAACGAGAGATTCTGGAAAGAGCTTCACAGGGCCAAACTCAGATTACCTTGGCAGTTAGTATACCAAGAGTCCTTCCTGAGTTATTAAGTTCATTTTTGAAGTATTTTCCTGATGTTAAATTTCAACAAGTCTTAGAGTCAACTTCATCAATGAAAAGCCGGCTTGAAAAGGCCGAGATTGACTTTTGCCTTTCCTCCGTTCCTATTGAAGGGACTGATATTATATGGGAACCTCTAATTACGGAAGAGATTTACTTAGTTGTCCCCCCGGAACACCGGTTGGCCAAGAAAGAGAAGGTATTTCTCTATGAAGTAAAGGACGAGCCTTTTATTAGTATGAATACAGGATTTGGATTCAGAAATCTAACAGATGAATTTTGTCGTGAGGCTGGATTTGTACCAAACATTGCTTTTGAAGGAGATGAACCTGGGGTGATAGGGGATTTGGTTAGACAAGGATTAGGGATAGCTTTTATCCCCGAAATTTCTTGGATTCGTAATTCTAATCCCTTTCCAAACAAATTACGAATTGTTGAACCAAAATGCCAAAGGACTATAGGGTTGGGTTGGTCAAAGAGACGTTATTTATCTAATTCAGCACAGCAATTTCGTCAGTATGTGATCGAGTATTTTTCGAAGATTTCTTTTTGAAGAAACCAAAAAGGCCAGCAAGTGAATTGATGGCCTTTTCTGTATTATTTTTTAAGCGATGATTTCATTCGTACCATTTCGTCTAACAATAAAAGAGAGAATGATTAGAAAGCCAATCGTTACCAAGCTAACGGTTGTACCAATTAGATTATTTGGATTAAACACAAATCCAATAAAGATAATACTTAAAGATACAATGGCGAAGATGGTCGTATATGGAAACCATTTTACGTTAAATGCCGGTTGACTTTTGTAAAGTGGTCTTAGTTTTAACTGTGCAGCACAAATACTAATCCATAGGAGCATGACTGTAAACCCTGGAATGGTCATGAGATAGCCGATTACCTGACTAGGTGTTAGATAGGCTAGGTAAACACCTGCTAGTATACATATACTTGTTAGCATTATTCCTGTTAATGGAATTCCCTTTGCAGAGAGTTTTGCTAACCCCCTAGGCCCAACGCCACTTTGTGCCATAGAAAACAGCGTTCTGGATGTCGCATAAATACCTGAATTTGCAGCGGACAGTACGGCTGTCAGCAGGACAAAATTCATAATATGTGCTGCTCCGGGCAACCCTGTTGTACTGAAGACCTGAACGAAGGGACTATCTGCACCCGTAACCTTGTCCCAAGGCATGAGTCCACAAATGATTAGTATTGGTAATATATAAAAAATAATAACACGCCAAACTGCCCCTTTAATAATCTTTGGCAATACTCGTTCAGCATCCTTTGTCTCGGTAACAGCGATCCCAATTAACTCTGCACCACCATACGAAAACATGACCACTAAAAAGGCGCTGAAAGTTCCACCCATTCCATGCGGGAAAAATCCGCCGTGTGCTGTGTAGTTAGCGAGCGGATCCTGGATCGAGCTTGGAATAATTCCTAATAGGAGTGAAAAGCCTAAAATGATAAACGCTATCAGCGCTATGATTTTAATTCCAGCAAACCAAAATTCAAGTTCCCCATAATTTTTTACTTGAGTTAAATTAATTCCTACGATTATAACTGCGCAAAGGAAACTTAACACCCATAATGGTATTGTAGGAAACCAAAATTGTAGGAAACTTCCCGCTGCTAATAATTCAACAACCGTAACAAGAATCCAGTTGATCCAGTAAAGCCATCCCACGATATACGAAACTTGGAATCCAAATGCTTTGTTTACTAAATGCTGTACATTTAAATTTGGAAAAGCAAGCGCCATTTCCCCTAAGGCAGCCATTATGATAAATAGTAAAAGGCCGCCAATTAAATAGGCAATTACAACACTCGGTCCTGCAATCGCCAAGGTGTCTGAACTCCCTTTAAAAATCCCCGTACCAATCATACCAGCTAAGGCTATAAACTGGACATGCCTCGGTAATAATCCTTTTTGTAAGTTCTGATGATTATTTTTCATGTTATTCCTACCCACTTATCTTTTTTGCTTAGACGCTTTTAAGCGCTAAAGTATTTTTTGATATTAATATACTACCATACTATTAAAAACTGTCAATTAGTGTTGAAGATTTTAGATCAACCCATATTACTGTTTCTTCACAAGTATAGTGGCTCAGCTCCCTCCCAGCGTGTTCTTGCTATGGGGTTAAAATATTATCCATAAGAATTTTTTTTGGTTGAAGGAAACATTGTTTGAAATGGCGAATATAATTAATTAAGGCAGGAGATGATTAATATGTTCGTAACCCCTCGATTGCAACGGAGGATTTTCATTTATTCCTATGTTTTTAGAAAACTAGGGATCCTTAGTGAACAGGAATATCAAAAAATCACGAACCAAGTACATGAGCACCATTGATTTTAGACAAACAAAAAGCACGCGAGATGGGCTCGCGTGCTTTTTTATGAAATTATGCTAATTTATTTTTTTATTAAGAAGACATTTTTACTCTCTTTTGTGTTGTCGTCCATTTTCCACGGCTTGGGCTAATTACCAAGTCATTATAGGCTAAGACATTTAAATCACGTTGTATGGTGCGAGGAGTGATACCAAATTCCTCTACAAGTTCTTGCGTAGAAACAGTGCCGTTATTGCGGATAAACATGTAGATACATTTGATGCGGTTTAACATCCGGTTAGTTGAAGGTTTCAAAGAACCACTCCCTATCCTTTTTTCAAACCCATGGCAATACCCTGCTACCGACAGCCTATTTGAAGATTCCTCTTCAAGAATATGTAGTTTTCTTTTCCGCGCAGACATCTCCTTTTCGTGGATGATTACTGTGGATACTTAGATGTCTTACATCTAACCTTATTGTAACCACAAAATCAGATAATTTCCACCAATATACTTAAATTTACAAAATAAACATCTAAAATTTACAAAAATTGTTCGGATTTTCGCCCTCCCTTACCATACTCTTACTATAGGTTATGGGCGATAATCTATGGATTATGACTAATTATTTGAATTTTTAGTTAAATTGGTTGATTTATTTTTTGCATAATAAAAAAACAACGTTTATTAAAGCAAAATTGATAAAATATTTACAATAATGATATTGTTATGGTGGAAGTGAATTCATCAACGATAGGGGGATTTACATCTGACGAAGATTGA
Organism: Bacillus sp. ISL-75; assembly: GCF_018613095.1. Classification (NCBI taxonomy): domain Bacteria; kingdom Bacillati; phylum Bacillota; class Bacilli; order Caryophanales; family Bacillaceae; genus Bacillus; species Bacillus sp. ISL-75. The sequence continues at coordinate 37,033 of NZ_JAGGQX010000013.1, read as the reverse complement.
TTGGATGAGTGAAGTTGAAAAAAGAAAACAGTCCCTGATTACGGACACAAAGGATTTATTTTGAATTGGCCATGAATGAATAAAAAATAAAAAGGGGATATAGGAGAATGAAATTTGCAATCTTGAATGGGGAAATTATTGAGCGTTCAGAAGCAAAGGTTGATGTGGAAGATCGCGGTTATCAATTTGGTGATGGTGTATACGAAGTTATCCGTGTCTACAACGGAAAAATGTTCACAGGAAGAGAACATATGAATCGTTTTGTGAAAAGCTTGGATAGTATTGGGATTGTACTCCCGTATACTATGGAGCATTTAACGAAATTGCTAGAAGAACTTGTTGCAAAAAATAATCTTCAGTTAGGGACCATTTATATGCAAATTTCGAGAGGAGTCGCACCCCGTAATCATGCGTTTCCGGCGGAAAATGTAACTCCCAGCCTTGTAGCTTATACAAAGGAAGCGCTCAGACCTTTGGAAAGTTTGAAGAATGGAGTAAAAACAATCGTAACAGAAGATATTCGCTGGCTGCGTTGTGACATAAAAAGTTTGAATTTGCTAGGCAATCTATTAGCAAAACAAAAAGCGGCTGTTGAAGGTTGCTTTGAGGCGATCCAACATCGCAGCGGCAATGTTACGGAAGGAAGTTCGTCGAATATCTTTATAGTCAAAAATGGTGTTGTGTTCACGCATCCGTCGGATAACTTAATTTTAAAAGGGATTACAAAGGATGTAATATTGCAGATTTGTACTAGTAATAATATTGTGGTGGAGGAACGAACATTTACACTTGATGAATTGGCCAATGCTGATGAAGTGTTCCTATCAAGTACTACTTCAGAGGTGATGCCGATTATTGAAGTGGATGGGAAGAGAGTTGCGGATGGTTTACCAGGCACTGTTACACGAAGGCTGCAAGAAGCATTTGAGCAAGAAATTGAAAAACAATGCGGAGCACTTAAAGATAAAACCCTAAATTAGAAAAAAGACGTGAACACAGGAGTGTCCACGTCCTTTTTTATTAAAATTGAAATAGATCACTGGATAAATATCGTTCCCCAGTATCACAAGCAATACAAACGACCACATCATCTGGAGTTAAACGTTTGGCAACTTCTAATGCGGCGAAGCAAGCACCACCAGAGGAAGGTCCAACTAGAATTCCTTCTTCGACAGCCAACCGACGCGAGATATCATAGGCATCTTCATCATTGATTTGATGAATTTCATCATAGACATCTTGATTAAGAATAACTGGGATAAAACCTGGGCTTGTCCCAACCAGCTTGTGTTTACCTGGTTTACCGCCTGATAAAACAGGCGATCCTTTCGGTTCAACAACATGGACGGATAAATTTTCATAATGCTCTTTTAATGTTTCCCCTGTGCCAGTGATGGTTCCCCCAGTTCCAGCTGTTGCGACAAAAGCTGCCAGCGGTTTACCAATTTCCTTCATCGCTTTGATAATTTCAACAGCTGTAGTGAATCGGTGCGCATCTGAATTTGCGTGATTTTCAAATTGCATGGGGACAAAACTATTTGGAATCTCACTTGCTAATTCAAGTGCTTTTTGGATGGCTCCTGGCATTTTTTCAGCCCCGGGTGTAAGGACAACCTCAGCCCCGTATGCCCTTAGGATGCTGATTCGTTCTTGTGTCATCGTATCGGGCATCACGATAATCGATTTATAGCCGCGAGCAGCAGCATTCATGGCAAGGCCAATCCCTGTATTTCCACTGGTCGGTTCAATAATCGTTGAACCTGCTGTTAATTTCCCAGCCTTTTCTGCTTCGATAATCATATTAAAAGCTGCCCGGTCTTTAACGCTCTTGCTGGGATTAAAGTACTCCAGTTTTAAATAAACCGAGGCCCCGTCCTTTGGTGCTAATCGATTTAGTTTCACTAATGGTGTATCTCCGATTAATTCAGCGATATTGTTGACTACTTTCATAGGGACCTTCCTTTCAATACCTTGAAGTAAGTTCTTAAATTATAGTTTCCTATCTAATAATAAATAAATTTATGCTCTATGTAAAAAATATCGGGTAATTGTCTGTTTGCTAATAGATACATTTAGGACAAAATAGACTAAAATTAACTAAAGAAAGGAAGATAATCATGGAACATCGATCTCATTTTTTCTTTGCCGTAAGAATACCAGAACAAACAAAATTAACGATGCAAGAACATATGGAAAAAATAAAGGAACGAATCCCATTTAGCCGCTGGGTTCATTATCAAGATTTGCATATAACCCTAGCATTTCTAGGCAGTGCTCCACCTGATAAACTTGCACTTGCAGAAAAGAATGTTAAGGATGCCCTTAAAGATGAGAAAGCAATCACCCTGAGAATCAACAAACTTGGATTTTTCGGAAGCGCTGATTCTCCTCGTGTTTTTTGGGCCGATACAGAGGAAAGCAAGTATTTACAAACCATCAGAAAAAAGGTGTTTTCTGCTTGTGAGAATGCAGGGTTTCAACTTGAAACCAGACCCTTTCGACCTCATATAACACTTGCTAGAAAGTGGAGCGGAGTCCATCCTTTCCAAAAGGAAATGCTTGATTTATGGGAAGAACTTCAGCCAAACCCTCTCTCATTTGAAGCAAGTGAAGTAGTATTATATCGGACAAACCTTAACAAAACACCCAAGTATGAAGCCCTAAAAATATATCCTTTAAATCACACAAAAACATAAAATTAAAATAAAGGTTGGTAATATGAAACAAATTTACTTTATTATTAATCCAAAAGCTGGAAATGGCCACTGCTTTAAGATTTGGGAACGGGTGGAACAGCAACTCAAAGTTGAACAGATGTCCTACCTCGCATTCTTTACCGAATATCCAGGACATGCCAATATCCTTGCCAGCCAAATTGCGTTAAAGAACCCTGAGCAAAAGATGATCATCGCTGTTGGCGGAGATGGAACGATGCATGAAGTGGTAAATGGAGCAGTGAAGGATAATAATATTACACTGGGATTTATCCCTGGTGGGTCTGGAAATGATTTTTCCAGAGGATTTCAAATTCCTGTCGACCCCGTGGAAGCATTAGAAGTGATTCTCCGCCTCGCGAAACATAAGGGTCTGCCTGTTGATATTGGGGAAATTACCATGGATGATTCGAATCAGCACTATTTTATTAACAATATGGGTGCGGGGTTTGATGCAATTATTTCTTATGAAGTTAATCACTCCCGGATGAAGGCTTTACTTAATAAACTTTCGTTGGGCAGGTTGGTTTATGTTTATTTTCTAATAAAAAAATTATTTACTTATAAAACCTCAACAATTGATTTATCAATTGTCGGAGAAAAGCATATATTTGAACAAACATGGTTTGTAACGGTTTCCAATCAACCATATTATGGCGGTGGAATGAAAATTGCCCCTGTGGCCGAGCCTGATGATGGACTTTTTGATATAACCGTTGTTCAACGATTATCAAGGTGGAAGCTGTTACTCGTTTTTATCAGTGTGTTTTGGGGGAAGCACATCCATTTTAAAGTAGTGAAAACTTATACAGGAAAGGATGTTTCTATCCAATCTCCTTCAGCCCTTTTTGTTCACGCAGATGGGGAGCATATTGGATTTACTCCTTTGAATATACATCTTCAAGCAAGAGCTTTGGAAGTGTTGTCGAGAATAAAACGTCCGGAAGAAGTGGAGTTGAAAGAGAGGGACTCGAATGATTGCTACTGACCGAAATTTCTTTGCTTATCTAGATGAGATGAAGATCATTACGATTCTTCTTCCACTTTCCTATCATCACGGTTTGTCATCCGTTTTCTTGATTTCTAGTGATTTTCAAGAGCATCCCTTGAAAATCATCGAGAAGAGACAAATTGATAATAATATGAAATATATTTGTGAATTTTCAAAAGATTATTCCTTTGAAAAACAATATGTGATTATTGATGAACATGGCGGGAAAACAGACCTGCATATTGGTGCAGTGATTCGAACGGACGCCTTTGACGAGAAATTCTATTATGATGGTAATGACCTTGGTGTTACCTTTCGTGCTGGCCAAACCTGTTTTAAGCTATGGGCCCCCACCGCCACCCAAGTTAAATTAAAGTTGCGTCCTGCTAATAGCAGTTTTTCAGAAATTGTAAAAATGAAACGAGAGGATCGCGGCATATGGTCTGTTACTGTCAACCGTGAATTAGAATTCTATCAATATAGTTTCCTCATCCTAGTTAATCAAGAATGGCGAGAGGCTACAGATCCTTATGCTAAGGCTGTGTCGGTCAATGGCGAGCTTGGAGTGATTGTGAGGCTTGAGAAAATACATAGGCCGCGTCCAAACTTACCCGCTATTGAAAATGCCGTAGATGCAATCATTTATGAAACACATATCAGAGACTTAACGATTCACCCTAAAAGTGGTGTAAAGAATAAAGGACTTTATCTAGGTGCGGGCGAGCTAAATACAAAAGGGATCGACGATGAACCTACAGGATTATCTTATATTAAAGACCTTGGTATTACCCATATAGAATTCCTTCCCTTCCATGATTTTGCTGGTGTCGATGAACTGCAACCAAATAATGAATATAATTGGGGATATAATCCTCTCCATTTCAATGCTCCCGAAGGAAGCTATTCAACGAATCCTGCCGATCCCTATTCAAGAATCATCGAGTTAAAACAGTTAATTGATCAAGTTCATAGTCTTGGACTTCGAGTGATTATGGATGTGGTTTATAATCATGTTTACATCCGTGAGAATTCCTCCTTTGAAAAGGTGGTTCCGGGTTATTATTTCCGTCATAACGAAATTGGACTCCCTTCCAATGGTACAGGGGTTGGGAATGACATTGCATCAGAGCGAAAAATGGTCAGAAAATATATTGTTGATTCGATTCGTTATTGGCTGGAGGAATATCATATCGATGGTTTTCGCTTTGATTTGATGGGGATATTGGATGTAGAGACTATGAACGAAGTAAAGAAAGTGTGCGACAGCCTGTCAAAAGGAACAATCATCATCGGTGAAGGCTGGAATCTCAATACACCTCTTCCAGTTGAGCAGAAAGCAACAATAGCAAATCAGGCAAAAATGCCACAAATAGCTCAATTCAATGATAAATATCGTGATTGTATAAAAGGTAGTTCATTTAACTTGTTTGATAAAGGCTTTGCCTTAGGAAATGAGCACTATGTTGAGGCCGCTAATGAGGTTATAATGGGCAGTATCGGTTTTACGAAACAGGGGTTGGCTCTTTTTAATGAACCTTTTCAATCTGTGAACTATGTGGAGTGCCATGATAATCATACAATGTGGGATAAACTTATTGCGTGTCTCCCTGATGTAGAGGATTCTTTACGAATAAAATATCATCGTCTCGCAACGAGTATTGTCTTATTATCACAAGGAATTCCATTTCTCCACAGCGGCCAAGAGTTTTTTCGAACAAAAAAGGGTGATGGAAATAGTTATCGTTCTCCTGATTCAATCAATCAACTTGATTGGGATAGAAAGATAATATATAAAGAAAACGTAAAATATATTAAAGGACTTATTCAAATCCGAAAATCTCTTTCTTCTTTCCGAATGAGAACTTCTGCTGAAATCCGTGCAAATATACGACAATTACCATTAGCTGCACCGGTGTTGGGGTATTTGTTTAATAGGGAAGATGATGTAATCTTATTAATTAACCCTTCGTCAAAGAAGCAAGCGATTTCGATACCAGAAGGGGACTGGGCTGTTTTAGCTGACCATGAACAAGCTGAAATTTCCTCTAAAAAGATTTTGCATGGCGGCGAAGTTTTGATGGAGCCAGTTTCCATAAATGTTTTGCTAAAAAAATAGTTTCTTCAGATTTACTTGACGAAAAAAGGTAATCCGAGATAAAATTTATTAAGATGGCTATTGTGTGCAATGGTTTCAATAGCTTTTTTTTATTTCTAAAAAATAAAAAGCTGTTAATGAAACTGTGGTAATATAGGACCTTCCGGCAGCGCAGGTTTTACCTCTTAGAAATAAGGGGAATGAGCCCATTAGAACGGCATAAATTGAAGGTGAGCAATTTTGGATCATATACTAGGACAAGAATGGGAAATTACCCCTGCTGGAGGCAAAACAGGTGAAGCCTTTTATGCGAAATATAAAGACCAAAGGCTTTTTTTAAAGCGGAATTCTTCTCCGTTCCTTGCTGTACTCTCAGCAGAAGGCATCGTCCCAAAGCTTGTTTGGACAAAACGGTTGGAAAGTGGAGACGTCATAACTGCACAGCAGTGGCTTCCCGGCAGAGAGTTAAAGCCGTCTGAAATGAACCAAGAACTTGTGGCGAGACTGCTTAAGAAAATTCATTGCTCCGAGCCAATGCTAGGAATGTTAAGTCGATTAGAGAGCTCTCCAATGCATCCTGAACCGTTATTGCAAAGAGTTGCAAACGAGTTAGATGAAGAGGTACTCCTAATGCCTGAATCGCAAAAAGCAATGAACTTTTTAAAAAAAGAAGCTTTAAATGTTTATTGCGATGAAAAGGTGGTTTGTCATGGTGATGTCAACCATAACAACTGGCTGCTTGCAGAAGACAACCAGTTGTACTTGATTGATTGGGACGGGGCAATGATTGCCGACCCCGCCATTGACCTAGGGCTGCTCCTTTATTGGTATATTCCAGAAGAAAATTGGCAGGATTGGCTTAAGCTTTACGGAAAAAAGCTGACAGACAACCTAAAACTGCGCATGAAATGGTATGTGACCATTCAAACTCTTTCTTCTATCCAATGGTATAAAAATAAAAATCGCTTGGAAGAAATGAACACATGGATAAAGTTCTTAGATGGAATTCTCTAGTTAAGAAAACTGACCAATATCGCTAACCCAATTGGATAAATTTTCTTGGTTTGATAAGATGTGTTGATCTAAATCTGATGTGCCAACCCCATGTTGGCTGTACTGATATACTTCCTGTAAGATATTTTTAACATTTTGATCAACCTGTGTATTAACCATTAGGGATTTCACTAAGCGTTCCAGTTGTTCACATTCTGAAACGGACCCGCAGCAATCTGTTTGATGATTGTTTAATATATCTTTTAATAATGTAACTTGGTCACCATGACTTAATGGCATGAATGTACACCCTCTCAAGTGTTATTTAAAAAAAGAACTCACACTGTTAGGTTGTGAATTCTTTTTTTGTTTATGCATCATCTTATTTCCATATAGTTAAACTTGTAAGCACAAATGGTGCATGATATGTAGTAAACAATATTATTTTTAGGAGTGTCATAAATGAGAGTCAGACATAAACCTTGGGCAAAGGAAAAAATAGAGCAGCATCCCCAATATATAGTTGCCAATCCAGAACAATATAAAGGAAAATGGCATGAAGTATTTGAAAACGATCATCCACTTCATATTGAAGTGGGCACAGGAAAGGGTCAATTTATTACGGAAATGGCGAAAGCAAATCCGGGGATTAATTATATTGGGATTGAAATATACGACAGTGTCATCATTACAGCATTGGACCGCTTAATTGAAGCCGATTTACCGAACCTCAGGCTTCTTAACGTAGATGCAAATGATTTAGCAAAATACTTTACAAAGAATGATGTGGACCAGGTCTATTTAAACTTTTCTGACCCATGGCCAAAATATCGTCATAGAAAAAGAAGATTAACATATAATGATTTCTTGAAGCTTTATGAGGATATTATGGTTGATGGTGGAGAAATCCATTTCAAAACCGACAACCAAGGGTTATTTGAAAATTCTTTAATGAGCTTTTCGGAGTACGGTTTATTATTAAAGTACATTAGTCTAGATCTTCATAAAAGTGATTATGAAGGTAACATCATGACAGAGTATGAAGAGAAATTTTCAGAAAAAGGAAGTCGCATTTATCGTTGTGAAGTAAAGTATCAAAACTAAATTTTAGGGACAGTTCAATTTTGAACTGTCCTTTTTCGTTTCTCTAAATAGTTAGTCAATGTTAATATATAGAAAAAGGCACAAAGGGGGATGGAAAGTTGGAAACATTAAAAATAGGCGGCGTATCATTGACGTGGTTATCTGGAGGGGTAACCAATTTAGACGGTGGTGCCATGTTTGGGGTTGTTCCAAAAGGGTTATGGTCCAAGAAATATCCACCCAATGAGAAAAATCAAATTGAATTGCCAACAGATCCCATGTTACTTCAAATGGATGGAAAGAATTTCTTAGTAGAAACCGGTATTGGAAAAGGAAAGTTAACGGAAAAGCAATTAAGAAATTTTGGAGTCACCAAAGAATCGGAGCTTGATGAATCATTAATAAAATTAGGGTTAAAAGCAGAGGAGATCGATTACATCCTGATGACCCATTTGCACTTTGACCATGCAGGCGGCCTAACCAAGTTTGAAAATGAACAATGTGTTTCCGCATTTCCCAATGCACAAATTATTACCTCACAAGTAGAATGGGACGAAATGCGTAACCCCAATATTCGTTCGAAAAATACATACTGGAAAGAAAACTGGGAAGCCATCGAATCACAGGTGGTTCCTTTCAAGGAAAACTGGAATTTAGGGGCGATTACAATGGTCCATACGGGCGGCCATAGTGATGGACATTCTATCCTTGTCGTAGAGGACCAGGGAGAAATGTTAATTCATATGGCAGATCTGATGGCAACACATGCCCACCAACCGGTATTATGGGTAATGGCCTATGATGATTACCCTATGACCTCAATAGCTGCAAAGGAAAAATGGCTGCCATACGGCTTTAAAAAAAATGCATGGTTCAGCTTTTATCATGATGCCTATTACCGGGCAGTGAAGTGGGACGCTGACGGAAAGCAAATAGTGGAGAGCATAAAAAGGGAAAGATAAAGAAAAATAGCCGTATCCTTTTAAGGAACGGCTATTTTGACTAAGAAACACTAGATAAATTACGCACGTCCAAAAGTGTTCCCGTTCGGGCATCTGCAATGAATTCAAATTGTTCGTTTGTGCCATTGTTGTTTTTAGAAATACCACCTTTGTAAACACGATAATTAATCTGTTGCTTTTCATACGGCTCTGCTTCCATATGTATCCATGACCCGCTAATCGGCCCATTCTGATTAAATTGTTTTTTGACTTGTTCTAATACTTTTTCAGGTGAAACAGGGGTCTTACAGTTAACCATTTCTTTAGCAGCAAATCCACCGATAATACCAACTGCTGCACCGAGGAAAAACGACTTCCAATTCATAACAGGACCTCCAAAAAAATAAATTTGGAAAAGATTACTATCAAGAATTCTCTTCTTTAGTATATCGTATTTGCCATGAGGAACATAATATGACAAATATTAAATTCAATTGTTGGAAAGAGAAATCGAAGTTCTGTAATATAAAAATATCTACATAAACTACCAAAGAAATCCAAAGGAGCCTCAAAAAAATGAATGAACAAACCTTAAAGCTTTTTCAAACGTTAACAGAGCTTCCAGGTGCCTCTGGAAATGAACACTTAGTAAGAAAATTCATGAGAGAACAACTGTCACAATACTCAGATGAAATTGTTCAAGACAATCTTGGCAGCATCTTTGGTGTGAAAAGAGGTTCGGAGACTGGTCCAACCGTAATGGTAGCCGGTCATATGGATGAAGTGGGCTTCATGGTGACTTCTATAACGGATAATGGAATGCTTCGTTTTCAGCCGCTTGGCGGATGGTGGAGTCAGGTTATTCTTGCCCAGCGGGTTCAAGTAATGACAAATAATGGTCCGGTGATTGGTGTAGTTGGTTCTATTCCACCACATCTATTGGACGATGCAAAACGCAACAAACCAATGGAAATTAAAAATATGCTGATCGATATCGGCGCAGATGACCGTGAAGATGCAAAACGAATTGGGATTAAGCCAGGTCAGGCGATTTTGCCTATTTGTCCATTTACTCCAATGGCTAATCCGAAAAAAATATTAGCTAAAGCATGGGATAATCGCTACGGCTGTGGTTTAGCGATTGAATTGCTTCAAGAACTTAAAGACGAAACCTTGCCAAATACTCTCTATTCAGGTGCAACGGTGCAAGAAGAAGTAGGCTTACGTGGTGCCCAAACTGCCGCCAATATGATTAAACCTGACCTCTTTTTTGCACTGGATGCAAGTCCTGCCAACGATATGACAGGAGATAAACAGGAGTTTGGCCAATTAGGCAAAGGGGCCTTGCTCAGGATCCTTGACCGGTCTATGGTCACCCATCGCGGGATGAGAGAGTTTGTACTAGATACAGCGGAAACACATAATATCCGTTACCAATATTTTGTTTCACAGGGTGGAACAGATGCCGGTCGTGTCCATCAATCAAATGAGGGCGTTCCAAGTGCTGTCGTTGGTATTTGTTCTCGGTATATTCATACGCATGCCTCCATTGTTCATGTTGATGATTATGCAGCGGCTAAAGAGTTAATTGTTAAACTAGTCAAGGCTTGTGACCAAACAACGGTTGATTCCATTAAAGCCAACAGCTAATTTTAATGGGGGGCATTTTACACTATGCCTCCTTTTACTATGTCTAAAGGAGTTACTAGAATGAAAATTATCATTGGATCAAAGAACCCAGCTAAAATTAGTGCAGTAAAAAACAGTTTTTCTCATGAAGATGAGTTTGTTTCCTTAGATATCTCATCGGGTGTCAGCGAGCAGCCTTTTTCCGACGAAGAAACGATAAGAGGAGCCATTAATCGAGCGGAAACTGCCTTAAAGCAGGGAAATGGCGATATTGGGATTGGACTTGAGGGAGGCGTCCAGGAAACGAGTTACGGTTTGCTTATTTGTAACTGGGGGGCTCTTGTATCAATTGGGAGGGAGCCGATTATTGCAGGTGGAGCAAGACTCCCTCTGCCTGAAGAAATAGCCATTCGATTAAGGGCAGGTGAAGAACTCGGACCGGTTATGGAAGATTATGCGAAAAAGGAAAATGTAAGGAAACAAGAAGGTGCAGTCGGGATTTTTACAAATGGAATGGTGAATCGTTCTGAAATGTTTACTCATGTTATGAACCTTTTAGTGGGACAATATCAAAGGAGCAAATAATTGGACTGAAATGCTGCAGGACTGATATGATTTGTGAAGATGTTACGAAAAAGGTCATATATTCAAATGGAGGCGTTGAATTTGAAGAATTTAGAATCAGTTGAGCAATTTGAACAGCTGCGCGATCATGGGAAAACGATCTTCATGTTTTCTGCAGGATGGTGCCCCGATTGTCGCGTGATCGAGCCGGTTCTACCGGAAGTAGAGTCCAAATTTAATGAGTATACATTCATTCATGTAGACCGTGATCAGTTTATTGATATATGTCAGCAATTAGACGTCTTTGGGATCCCGAGCTTTATTGCCTTTGAAAATGGGAAAGAGCTGGGTCGATTCGTAAGTAAGGACCGAAAAACGCAAGAAGAAATTGAAGGTTTTATTTCGGGTTTGAAATAAAAAAGTCCGAAACCCTCCATCACCTTTTGAGATGGAGGGTTTTTATTGTAAAATAAGCTGTGCAGCTCCTAAAATGGAGGGATTAAAAGATGAAAATGGATAGCAGAAAAATGAAAAGTGAATTAGAACAGCGCTTGGCTAGAAAAGATCGTTTAATAACTTATGACCGTGAGAAGGACCAACTTCGATTTGAAAGTAAAGTGTCCGGTAAAGGGATAACAGTAGCATTACCTGGGATTATTGCCAAATGGCATAGTGAAAAGGAAAAAGCCATTGATGAAGTCGTTTATTATATCGAAGAAGGGCTCCGTGCGATGGAGGACGACATTCAATTAACCAATCATGAGAAAAAAATCTTTCCCGTTATCCGCTCCACTTCTTTCCCATCAGAAGCAGAAGAGGGTGTGCCATTCTTAGTTGACGACCACACAGCGGAAACAAAAATTTATTATGCGTATGATCAAGGCAGTACGTATCGGCTAATTGACTCGCGTATCATGGCTAAAGAGGGCTGGGAAGCTAAAAGGATTAAGGAAATTGCCTTATTTAATGTAAGATCCCTGTCGACTCCTTTAAAAGAAGACCAAGTGGCTGGCAATAGTTTTTACTTCCTCAATACCAATGATGGATATGATGCAAGCAGGATCCTAAATAAGGGATTCTTAAATGAAATGGAGAAGCAAATTACTGGTACGATGGTACTTGCTGTTCCACATCAGGATGTATTAATTATCGCTGATATTCGTAATGACAGAGGCTACGATGTGCTAGCGCAAATGGCAATGAGCTTTTTCGCAAACGGTCATGTACCAATCACTGCCCTTTCATTTTTATATGAAAATGGTGAATTAGAACCTATTTTTATTTTAGGGAAAAATAAATAATTAAAATAGAGGAAGGATCACATCAAGAAAGGTGATCTTTTTTCATTGCATGATATTTAGTCTGTATGTATTTTGACTCATTTCAAAGAATTATGTCGAAAAAATATGAAAAACTGATAAAATAGAGTGATAGTGAAAGTTGAAAGTAGAAAGAGTGATAGTTTTGAGCTGGTTCCAAAACTTTTTTCAAAGATTAAAAAAAGAGGAAGATGATGAAGAATTTGACGGTTATATTTTACATAAACATGAAGGTCCGCCGTTACTAAACAAATATGAAAATCTAAAGGATTTGGATACAAAAATATCCTATCAATACCCAAAGGGAAGCAATCGTCCTTCGTATACACCCGTTCCTAAGGTAACTCAGAAAGTGAAGGAAGAAACATTGCGTCAAAAACGAACAGAGCGGCTTCCGGAAAAAATAAAAATGACGGAAAAGTCTGTGGTTCAAACAGTCAAAAAGGAAGTACCTAAAAGCAAACAAGAGCCGCTGCCTAAAAAGAGGGGTCCCTTCCAACCAACAGAAATTCCTTCGCCTGTTTTTGGATTTAATCAGCGGCCTAAGAATACGGATATCATAGTCGAGCATGAATTAAGCCATTTTTTAAACGTTGATGTTGAAAATCGGTTTGATAGTTTAGTTGTTTCAAAAGAAACGATGACCGAAACGGAGAAAACTGTACCATTTGTAAACGATGAAGAGCTAAAGGTGGAAACAACTTGGTTAGAAATTAATCAAGAAGAACAAATGGGCCTTATCGAAGAAAAGCCATCATCTGAACTGCTGGAACAAACGATCGAAGAGATTGTTCCAATTCCAATGGCAGAAATTCAGATAGAATTAGTCGAAGTTGAAGAGGAAGTACCACAAGAAGAAGCGACAGAGGAAGTAACACAGGAAGAAGAATCAACAGAGGAAGTAACACAAGAAGAATCGTCAGAGGAAGTAACACAGGAAGAAGATTCAATAGAGGCAGTAAAAGAATTAATTGCAGTTTCAACAGAATCCTTCGAGGAAGCGGAAGTAGTTGAGGCTTTACCTGAACCGCCCGCACCGAAGCGATCTAATTTGCCATTTAATGTGATGATGTTAAAACAAGATAAACAGAAATGGGAAGAGCGAAAACGAAAAAGAGGGCTCGAACAGCAGTCTGAGGTCCCAACTGAGAATAAGCAGGCAGAGAAGGTTAGTCAAGTAATTGACCTCTTCCCAATCAAGGAAAAAGAGAGTCTGACACCTACGGATGATGGCTATTATGCATTCCCAACAGATAGTTTACTTAACCCTCCTGTTACTGTGGTGAATGATACCAAATGGTTACTAGAGCAAGAGGAGATTTTAAACGAAACCTTACAAAACTTTAATGTAGGTGCAAGTGTTGTTAATGTGACACAAGGTCCTTCCGTCACCCGCTTTGAAGTTCAGCCGGAGCCGGGTGTAAAGGTAAATAAAATAACTAACTTAAGTGATGATATCAAGTTAAGCCTTGCCGCAAGAGATATTAGGATTGAAGCTCCTATTCCGGGAAAACATACCATTGGGATCGAAGTTCCAAACCAAAAGTCGCGACCTGTATTCATAAACGAAATTATTCAAAGCAGCATTTTTAAAGAATCTACGTCACCATTAACAGCGGTACTTGGCCTTGATATTGCCGGAAAACCGATTGTAACTGACTTAAAGAAGATGCCCCACGGCTTGATCGCAGGAGCGACCGGGTCAGGAAAGAGCGTTTGTATTAACACGATTTTAGTTAGCTTGCTATTTAAGGCGAGCCCAGAAGATTTAAAGCTATTGCTGATTGATCCAAAAATGGTGGAACTTGCTCCATACAACCGTATTCCACATCTTGTTAGTCCAGTTATAACGGATGTAAAGGCGGCAACAGCTGCATTAAAATGGGCTGTAGAGGAAATGGAAAGACGTTACGAACTATTCGCCCATACTGGCGTTCGTGACATTAACCGCTTTAATGAATTGGCTATAAAACATAAACAGTATTCAGATAAACTTCCATTCATTGTTATTGTCATTGATGAGTTAGCCGATTTAATGATGATGTCCCCAGCAGATGTGGAAGAAGCAATTTGCAGGATTGCTCAAAAAGCTAGGGCCTGCGGTATACATCTCATCGTGGCAACACAAAGACCTTCGGTGGATGTGATAACTGGATTAATTAAAGCTAATATTCCGACACGAGTCGCCTTCTCTGTTTCTTCTCAGGTCGATTCGCGGACGATTATTGATATTAGCGGTGCAGAAAAGTTGCTAGGACGCGGCGATATGTTATTTTTAGAAAATGGCTCCTCTAAACCCGTCCGTCTGCAAGGAACGTTTGTATCGGATGAAGAGATTGATCTAGTGGTGGGTCATGTGAGAGAGCAGCGGGAACCTGAGTACTTATTCGAGCAAGAAGAACTATTAAAAAAAGCACAAGTAACCGAAAATGAAGATGAACTTTTTTATGAAGCCTGCGAATTTATTATTGACCAAGGTGGTGCTTCCACTTCAAGCCTGCAAAGGCGGTTTAAAATAGGATACAACCGAGCGGCAAGGTTAATGGATATGCTTGAGACCCATGGGTATATTACCAGCGCAAATGGAAGCAAGGCGCGTGAGGTTTTAATTACCTTAGCCGATTTAGAGTCAATTCAAGATGCTAGTGCAAATAATTAATCTATAGTATTCTTTAATGACAGGAACAAATAATATATAGTGGACTGGCTAGAGCGGCTGTAAAGATTTTAGGTCCGCAAATAGTTTTTCAGGATGAACAATGTTATAATTATTAAATATGTTTTTACAAGTAACTGAATTTTTTAGGGTGCAATCGCACTCAGTTTTTCTTATTAGCAAATACAGACAGATGTCATATACTGTTATACAGATAGACGTTGTTGGAGGTTCTTCTATGACTATTTACCATTTTGTAGGTATAAAGGGGTCTGGAATGAGTGCACTCGCACAAGTTCTACATGATATGAAATTTAAAGTGCAAGGCTCCGATGTCGAAAAGCGCTTTTTTACACAACTGGCCCTTGAACAATCAGGGATAACGATTCTTCCCTTTCAAAAGGAGAATATCAAGCCAGGAATGACGATTATTGCAGGAAATGCTTTTCCAGATACCCATGAGGAAATTCAAGAGGCGATGAAGCTAGGTCTCCCTATTGTGCGATACCATCGGTTTTTGGGTGACTTTATGCAGAATTTTACTAGTGTTGCGGTCACCGGTGCGCACGGTAAGACGTCTACAACAGGTTTACTCGCCCATGTGATTGAAGGGGCTAAACCTACCTCGTTTTTAATTGGTGACGGAACAGGTAAAGGTAAAGAGGGCTCGGAATACTTTGTATTTGAAGCCTGTGAATACAGAAGGCACTTCTTGTCTTATTTTCCTGACTATGCGATTATGACAAATATCGATTTTGATCATCCCGATTACTTTGCTAATATTGATGATGTCTTTTCGGCATTTCAAGAGATGGCCATTCAGGTGAAAAAAGGAATATTCGCTTATGGCGATGATGAACAGCTTCAAAAAATCCAAGCAAAGGTCCCTGTCTTGTTTTATGGTTTTGGCGAGGAGAATGACTATCAAGCCAAAAATATTGTGAAAACAACAAGTGGAACGAGCTTTGATGTATTTATTCGCAATACATTCTATGATAATTTTTCCATCCCAACCTTTGGTGATCATAGTGTGTTAAACGCACTTGCTGTTATTGGATTGTGCCATTATGAAGAAACAGATGTAGAGATAGTCAAGGACCAATTAACTACCTTCCAAGGTGTAAAAAGAAGATTTTCCGAAAAAAGAATTGGGACACAGATTTTAATTGATGATTACGCCCATCATCCAACTGAAATTAAAGCAACTATCGATGCAGCAAAGCAAAAATATCCGGATCGGAAAATTGTGGCGGTCTTCCAGCCACATACTTTTTCACGCACTCAAGCGTTCTTAGAAGACTTTGCGAAAAGTTTACGTGAGGCGGACAAAGCCTATTTGTGTGAGATCTTCGGCTCTGCTCGTGAAAATCATGGAAAACTATCAATCAAGGATCTCCAGGACCGGATTGAAGGTTCCGAAATAATTACCGAAGAAAATACATCCGTACTAAATGAACACGAAAACAGCGTAATTATTTTCATGGGCGCTGGAGATATTCAAAAATTCCAAGAATCATACGAAAAACAACTTATTAAATAAATGATGTGTGAAAGGTCATTGTTGATTTTATAGCCAAGTTGATTGGAGCGGAAGGCGCGAAGACTCCTGCGGGAGGACGGGGCAGGGGAGACCCCGCAGGCGCGTAGCGCCGAGGAGGCTCCCCGGACCGCCCGCGGAAAGCGAAGCGCCTGGAGCGGAAATCAACAGCCTAGTTAATACAGCCAAATAAAAAGGAGGATGCCAGCGATTGTTGGCATCCTTCCTTTTATTTCAGGTTTTCAGGATTTAACACTTCTAATTCAGGAATAACGAACAGACCATCTTTGCGGATTAATACCTCATCAAAATACATCTCCCCACCGCCATACTCAGGACGTTGGATATTAACCATATCCCAGTGGATATTTGAATGGTTTCCATTAAAGGCATCATCATAGCATTGGCCAGGAGTAAAATGAAAGCTACCAGCAATCTTTTCATCAAACAAGATATCTTGCATTGGATTGAGGATAAAAGGATTTACCCCAATGGCAAATTCCCCAATATAGCGGGCCCCTTCATCCGTATCAAATATTTTATTGATCCGGCTAGAATCGTTAGACTGAGCTTCTACAATTTTCCCATCTTTAAAAGTCAGCTTCACATTTTCAAATGTAAAACCTTGATACGGAGATGGAGTGTTATAAGTGATAACCCCATTAACGGAGTCCTTAACAGGCGCAGTATAAACTTCACCATCAGGAATGTTTAACCGTCCAGCACATTTAATGGCTGGAATATCCTTAATGGAAAAGCTTAGATCCGTTCCTGGACCAGTAATTCGTACTTTGTCAGTACGATCCATAAGCTCCTTAAGACTATCCATTGCTTTATCCATTTTTCCATAATCAAGGTTACAAACATCAAAGTAAAAGTTTTCAAATGCTTCCGTACTCATCTTTGCTAATTGGGCCATGGAAGAAGTAGGATATCTAAGAACAACCCATTTGGTCTTAGGAACACGGATGTCACGATGAACCTTTTTACCAATGGTATTTCCATGGACTTTCATTTTATCATCAGGAACATCTGATTGTTCACTGATGTTATCACCCGAACGAAGACCTATGTATGCATCCATTTTGCTCATCACATTTGCTTCAAATTCTGCCATCATGTTAAATTGCTCTTCCTGTGCACCTAATAAAAGAGAGCGATCCACTTGGTGGTCCTTTAAGAGCACAAAAGGGTATCCCCCTGCTAGATAGGCTTCCTTCACGAGGGCAGTCACAAGTTCACGCTGAAGTCCAAAGTTTTCAATTAAAACTTTTTCTCCCTTCTGAAGCTGTACCGAGTAATTAATTAGATTTTTTGCCAGTTTCTCAATACGTGGATCTTTCATATTTTTACGCCTCCAACAGAATTAAGTAAGTACACACATATTGTAACCGAATAAAGGCCGAAAGTTGAAAAATAAAATTCTGCTCCCAATTCGAGATGAAATTTTTATGTGAAGCGGCAGGAAATGAGGACAATTTTATGGAAGTAGTATAAGATAATTAGCGAGGTTTATATCTATACTTGATGGGTAATACATATTGATAGGATTAAGGCGGAGGTGCACGATGCAAATTATTTTATACTTAAGCGTAGCCTTGATAGCGATTGCGTTTTTTGTACTTGTCATATTTTTATCGACAACACTCAAATCATTTCAGGTTACACTTACAAACGTTTCGAAGACATTATCTGGATTAGAAAAACAGTTAGAGGGTGTTACAGCAGAAACCACGATTCTTTTACAAAAAACAAACGCTCTAGCTGACGATATTAAGGAGAAATCCGATAGTTTAAATAGTGTGGTTGGAGCCGTAAAAGACGTAGGTACAACCGTCACTAAATTCAATGGGACTTTACAAAACATTACTCAATCTGTAGATAAACAAGTAGAGGAAAGTAAAGAAAAGGTCTCGCAAATTGTTCAATGGAGTCATATCATTCTTGAATTAAAGGATAAGTGGCAAGCTAGGAAGCAACAAAAAAACAGGGTAAGCTTAGACGAGGGCAAGAAGGTTAGATCCCATTAGAATAAAGAGGAGGAAATTAAATGCCTAATAGAGAATATGATTCACGGGATACGAATCAAACTCGAAATGAGGAGTCTTCCAATAGCTTTTTGCTGGGAGCAATTATCGGAGGAGTGGTTGGTGCAGCTGCGGCACTGCTTTTGGCTCCCAAGTCCGGAAAAGATCTCCGCAATAAGTTTAATAACCAAGCTGGAACGATCTTCGATAAAACAGCTGCCATGCGTGAAAATGTAATGACAAAAAGCAATGAATTAGTGTCCAAAGGATCCAGCCTTTCCCAAGGAATTGTCCTACAATCCCAAGAACTATTGAACAAGGTAAAAGGAAAAATAACGAGCCAAGACGAGTTGAAAGAAGAAGGAGAATTAAACTATATTCCTCTTCATACTCCAAAAGAAAAGATAGAATCAAAGAGGTCAATCGAAATTGGACCCCTTGATAGCTCAGAAATAAGAAAAAAGCTGGAAGAAGCAGAAAAAGCCTTTGATGAGGAAGAAAATAAGGTTAAACTATAAAAATTAGTCGCAAGCTAAATCTGTTTATTTGTTATACAAACGGTGGAGTGATAAAATTACTTCACCGTTTATTTATTTTCTGGAGGTATGTACACATGTTAGAGAAAATTGATTCAATTGAACAATTTGATGAAGTATTAAAAAAGGAGAGTAAGTTTTTTCTCTTAAAGCATAGCCTAACGTGTCCGATTAGCCATGCTGCATATAAGGAATATGAAAAATTTGCAAATGAAAATCAAGCTGTACCCGCTTATTTCTTAGCAGTTCAGGATTCTCGCCCTTTGTCCAATGAAGTAGCAGAGAAATTCCAAATCAAACATGAATCGCCACAAACCATCTTGTTTTCAAACGGAGAGCCTTTATGGAATGCTTCACACTGGAAAATAACAAGTCGTTCTTTGACAGGTGCTTTTGGTGAAAATCAATCATAATATATCACAAAACGCTTTAGCACTTAAAAGCGTTTAATCGTTAAAGAAAAAACAAGTGACAAACAAATATTTATCCGCTATAATAATTCCTAATTATTAAATTGTTATAATATTTAAATTCTTAAACTTGAACCGATATTATAATGACAGAAGAAAAAAAGGCATTCAGAGCTTTATTTTAAAGAGTTCTGATTAGCAAAGGAAGGACGGGGACGAAGGATGGGCAAAAAAATTGAATTAGAACAATTGAGGTCGCGTGTCGATGAACTAAACTTAGAATTGTTGAGGTTAATTAATGAAAGAGCACAGCTCGTTCAGGATATAGGGCGAGTTAAAGAAAACCAAGGGGTTTACCGTTACGATCCAGTCCGTGAAAGAAAAATGCTTGATATTATCAAAGAGCATAATGATGGCCCTTTTGAAAATTCGACCATTGATCATATTTTTAAAGAGATTTTTAAAGCTGGTCTTGATCTGCAACAGGATGACCATAGTAAAGCCTTACTTGTCTCAAGAAAAAAGCAGCCTGAAGACACCATTGTTACCTTAAAGGGTGAAAATATTGGCGATGGCAAACCACACTTCGTTTTTGGTCCATGTGCAGTCGAGTCATATGAGCAAGTGGCAACTGTAGCAAAAGCAATGAAAGAAAAAGGATTAAACCTATTACGTGGCGGAGCTTACAAACCTAGAACATCTCCTTACGATTTCCAAGGGCTAGGTGTTGAGGGATTAAAAATCTTGAAACGTGTTGCAACGGAATTTGATATGGCTGTTATTAGTGAAATTGTTAACCCTGCTGATCTTGAAATGGCTTGTGACTATATCGATGTCATTCAAATTGGGGCACGTAATATGCAGAACTTTGAACTGTTAAAAGCAGCAGGTTCCGTCAAAAAACCTGTTCTGTTAAAAAGAGGGATTGCGGCTACAATCGAAGAATTTATCAATGCTGCTGAGTACATTGCTGCTCAAGGGAATGGGCAAATCATCCTTTGTGAGCGTGGCATAAGGACTTACGAACGTGCTACAAGAAACACTCTAGATATTTCAGCAGTACCTATTTTAAAGCAAGAAACACATTTACCTGTAATGGTTGACGTAACGCATTCTACAGGTAGAAGAGACTTATTATTGCCATGTGCGAAAGCCGCGATAGCAATTGGTGCAGATGGTGTTATGGCAGAGGTTCATCCAGATCCAGCAGTGGCACTTTCGGATCAAAAGCAGCAAATGGATCTTAATCAGTTTGATAAATTCTATAATGAACTGCTTGCATCCAATTATGTTCGACTCTAATTTCAAGTAGATAGTTTTATGAAAAACCTTCTGCAACTCCTTTGCAGGAGGTTTTTTTGATAATATTTAGCTATTTAGCAAAAAATGTTGACAAATGCAATTGCGGCTTTAACCTTCTTGTCGTATCATTAAATACATATTAAAGATTGTTTACGTTCTCACAAACAAAAACAAAAACTAAATGTTTAAGTTTATACAAGCTGATGTAAAATAAAGAAAACGATGTTCGTTTTAGGAGAGTGTGTTAAGTGAATATTACTATTTATGATGTAGCAAGAGAAGCCAGTGTTTCAATGGCAACCGTTTCCCGTGTGGTTAACGGAAATCCGAATGTAAAGCCAGTGACCCGCAAAAAGGTGTTAGAAGTTATTGACAGATTAGGCTACCGTCCAAATGCTGTCGCTAGAGGATTGGCAAGCAAAAAAACTACTACAGTTGGAGTTATTATTCCAGATATTTCAAATATCTTTTTTGCCGAATTAGCCCGTGGGATTGAAGATATTGCAACGATGTATAAGTACAATATCATTTTAAGTAATTCCGACCAAAACAAAGATAAAGAATTACATTTGCTTAATACGATGCTCGGTAAACAAGTGGATGGATTAGTCTTCATGGGTGGTAATATTACAGCAGAACATGTTGAGGAATTTGAAAAATCACCGGTACCGATTGTGTTGGCAGGATCGATTGAAGAATCAAACAAGATGCCTTCTGTAAATATTGATTATGAAGAAGCGGTATATGACTCAATCAAGGAATTTATAGAAAAAGGTCATAAGAATATTGCCTTTGTAGTTGGACCACTTCATGAACCTAAAAATACGTTCAAGAAGTTGAGAGGGTATCAAAGGGCATTACAAGATTCCGGTATTCCTTATAATGAAGAACTTGTGGTTGAAGGAGATTATACGTACGATTCTGGGATTGAAGCGATAGAAAAACTACTTGAAGCGGCAGACCGACCTACAGCCATCTTAGTGGGTTCTGATGAAATGGCACTAGGCGTTGTCCATGGTGCAGAGGACAAAGGCTATAAGATCCCTGAAGATTTTGAGGTTATCACATCTGACAATACAAGGCTATCACTAATGGTGCGCCCGCAGCTAACAACCATTGTTCAGCCATTATATGATATTGGCGCGGTTGCAATGCGGCTCTTAACCAAATTAATGAACAAAGAAAAGGTGTCAGAACAAATTGTGGTTCTCCCACATCGGATTGAACACCGACAATCTACAAAATAGAATAATGGGGTGGCCACATGTTGGCCACCCCACTTTTTTATACGGATTCGCTCTTTTGCTGACTTCGAATCGGATAAAGTGCTTTTTCGAGGGTTAATAAATTCTTTTCGGTAATTTCTGCTTTTCTAGGGATGGGAGTATATAGGTTGTCTGGATCGTCCCATTCCTTTGGTAACGAAACAGGAGCTTCCTTCTGCCAGGAAGCTAACCACTCCTTAGGTAAACTGCCATAACAGTTTGAGTTTTCTGTCATTTCCAGCCAAATAAGGGCCCATGCTCTTGGAACTACCCTCCAAATATCATAACCGCCGCCGCCGACAGCAATCCACTTCCCGTTACAATACTGATGGGCAATTTCATGTGCAAGCCTTGGGATCTCTCGATAGATTTTCATTGTGGAAGAAAGGTGTGTTAAAGGGTCCAAATAATGGGAGTCTGCACCATTTTGGGTAAGAATCACATCCGGTTTAAAAAACTCAGCCACTTCTCTAAACGCATGTGTGTATGCCTGCAGCCACGATTCGTCTTCGGTAAAGGCATCCACGGGGATGTTAAAGGAATAGCCATAGCCTAACCCTTGACCGCGCTCATTTACATTGCCTGTACCTGGAAATAAATATCTTCCGGTCTCATGGATCGAAAGGGTACATACATTTGGATCATCATAGAAGGACCATTGAACCCCGTCTCCATGATGAGCATCTGTGTCAACATATAAAACACGAGCATTATATTTTTCCTGAAGATATTTGATGGCGACCGAGCTATCATTATAAACACAAAATCCAGATGCTTTTCCTCTGAATCCGTGATGCAATCCTCCGCCAAGATGAAGAGCGTGAAGTGCCTTTCCAGTCATAACCTGATCGACGGCCGTTAATGTCCCCCCAACAAGTGAGGCGCTCGCTTCATGCATGCTAGGGAATATAGGAGTGTCTTCCGTCCCAAGGCCATAGTTTTCTGCTATCTCTTGTGGCAATTGGCCATTCCCTGCCTTTTTTACTGCTTCTATGTAACTTAGGTCGTGTATTAAGGCTAACTCTTCCGTAGATGCCATTCTTGGCGGGATGACATCGTTTGGATTAAGAGCATTAATCTTCTCTAATAGGTCTACTGTTAACTTAAGCCGGAATTGGTCAAAAGGATGCTGATTGCTAAATTTATATTTTAGAAGCTCGTCTGAAAAAATAAAGGAACACTTATCGCTCATATTGAAATCCCCGGAAGGTTTGGCCATAATACATGAAAGCCAGCCTGTTTAAGGTCTTGAATTAATACAGTGGGATTCATAGTTTGCAATCTTATCACAAGTATTTTATATTGCTCATCTGTTTTATCAGGGTAAACTAATACACTCAATATATTTGCTTTCCGGTTCTTAATAACAGCAGTGATTTCACTGAGTTTACCCGCAAGATTAGGAATCTTAATTTCAATTTGTGATCCTGGCTGATGGGCCCCTGTTAATTCAACCAATGTCCGCAGCAAATCTGTTTCGGTCAAAATTCCAACCAATTCCCGGTTATTTATGATCGGCAGACAACTGATTTTATGCTCATAGAAGAGACCTGCCACTTCCTCGACGAAATCAAGAGGATGGCCTGTAATGACATTTCGTTCCATAATCGCCTCAAGTGGCTTTTTCATATCCTCTGGATGCTCATTGGCATGAAAAATAGATGGAGTTGCCTCATGTATTTTCGAAACAGTGACAAGTCCAACTAAATGTTTCTCCTCATTAATTATAGGAATATGGCGGATTTTTCTTGACTCCATTAATTGGATTGCATCCGCAATGGTATCTGTTGGCAGAAGTACTGCAACATCTATTTTCATGATTTGTTCTACTTTCATAAGAAAATCCCCCTTACCTAACCAAATATCAGGAAAATGATTAATACATAAACCGGTTCATAAATCTTAGACGGTCAAATTTTTGGATGGTTTCCATATCGATTCTTTTTCCCATCCTAGCCATGAGACAATTAGCAGGGTGTGAACAAATTTCAGGATCATCGGTTGCATACCACTCAAGGCCGCCCGCATTCATCATTTTTTCCATGATCTTCCGATACTCCCACACATTTAGTTTGGTACCTTTTAAATCCCAGTGCCAATAGTACTCTGTTGTGATGGTAAGATAATCTTCCATCGCATCATCCATCATGGAGACAATTAATAGGCTTTTCCCGACTGCACATCCCCTAAATTGAGGAATCACCTCGATGGCACCTAATTCGATTAAATTATCCATTTTGCCTTCTGACCATCGTTCAAGTGGGTCAGGATATAGAAAAGTAACATATCCGACAATGGTGTTTCTGTTTCTTGCAATAATAATTCTACCTTCTGGAAGCTCAGCAATACCAATTAAAGCCTGATGCTGCTGTGCAGGAGGGCGGAAGGCAGTGAGGTCTTCGTGAAATTCATAGCCAGCAAGTTTATCTGAAGTAATAGGCCCTTCAACAATTATAGACCCGTGAGGTGTTTTTAATTGTTTGGCATTGTATGTCTTTTTGTGTTCCATACGGTCACCTACCCTGGAAAAATCTTTCTAAATATAATTCTATTATACATAAAATCTATTACAGAAAAGTAACTTCACAAAATTTTCTGTCTTATACTAAAAAAATTATTGACATTTTATGTATAAATATAAAAGAATAATAATATAGTACTTTTTTTAAAATTGTGAATAGTTATTATTTGTACTATAATAATTTAAAATAAGGTCAAAGGGGGAGATTGTATGAAAGTGGAAGCGTTGCCAGTTGTGCAAGGGGATCATAATCTAGGTAATTATCAAGAAATGTACAAGCATTTCGACTGGAAGGAAACAGAAAAGGAATTTACATGGAGTGAAACGGGGCTTGTCAATATGGCGTATGAGGCCATTGACCGTCACGCGAAAACCTTCCGGAAAAATAAAGTTGCACTATACTATCGTGATGGTTCAAGAAATGAGAAGTACACCTTTAAAGAAATGAAAGATCTATCAAACAAAGCGGGCAATGTGTTAAAAACATACGGGGATGTAGAAAAAGGGGACCGTGTATTTATTTTTATGCCGCGCTCTCCAGAACTTTACTTTACCGTTTTGGGTGCAATCAAGCTTGGGGCTATTGTTGGTCCTTTATTTGAAGCATTCATGGAAGGGGCTGTCAGGGACCGTCTGCAAGACAGTGAAGCGAAAGTTTTAGTCACGACACCTGAACTGTTGGACCGGGTACCTGTTCAAGACCTGCCTGCACTGAAGCATATTTTCCTTATCGGTAATAATGTTGATGAACAAGGCCGATATATTGACTTTTTGAAAAAATTTGAAGCCGCTAGCAAGGATCTTCAAATTGAATGGGTTGACAGAACGGACGGCTTGATCCTGCACTACACATCAGGCTCAACAGGAAAACCAAAAGGCGTATTGCATGTACATAATGCCATGCTTCAGCATTACCAAACAGCTAAATGGGTGCTCGATCTAAAAGAGGATGATGTTTATTGGTGTACTGCTGACCCTGGCTGGGTAACTGGTACTTCTTACGGTATCTTTGGGCCGTGGTTAACAGGGACATCGAACGTAATTGTAGGCGGTCGATTTAGTCCAGAATCCTGGTATCAAATGATTGAGGACTTTGGTGTAACCGTTTGGTACAGTGCTCCTACGGCATTCCGAATGTTAATGGGTGCAGGTGATGAATTGGTTAAGAAATTTGACCTAAGCAGTCTCCGTCATGTTCTAAGCGTCGGGGAACCATTAAACCCTGAAGTTGTTAAATGGGGGGCAAAGGTATTCAATAAGCGAATTCATGATAACTGGTGGATGACAGAAACTGGAGCGCAATTGATTAGTAACTATCCTTGTATGGAAATTAAACCAGGTTCAATGGGGAAACCGATTCCAGGTGTAGAAGCAGCGATTGTTGATAATCAAGGGAATGAACTTCCGCCGTATCGGATGGGGAACCTCGCGATTAAAAAAGGCTGGCCTTCCATGATGAATACAATTTGGAATAATCCAGAGAAATATGAATCTTACTTTATGCCAGGCGATTGGTACGTTTCGGGAGATTCTGCTTACATGGATGAAGAGGGCTATTTCTGGTTCCAGGGCCGTGTCGATGACGTTATTATGACCTCAGGGGAGCGCGTAGGACCGTTTGAAGTAGAAAGCAAGCTTGTCGAGCATCCTGCCGTTGCTGAAGCCGGTGTCATCGGTAAACCAGACCCAGTTCGTGGTGAAATCATTAAAGCCTTCATTGCACTCAGAGACGGCTATGCTCCAACGGACGAACTAAAAGAAGAAATCAGGCAATTTGTGAAAAGAGGCCTTGCCGCTCATGCAGCACCAAGGGAAATTGATTTCCGTGATAAGCTGCCGAAAACAAGAAGCGGAAAAATCATGAGACGTGTGTTAAAGGCATGGGAACTAAACCTGCCAACAGGTGATCTTTCTACGATGGAAGATTAAAGACCCGTTTTTCATAGGGAAAAAACAATGACTAGAGCCAGGCAGATGCCTGGCTTTTTAGTGTTCAAGAACAGAAAAAACCGCACCAACTATCGGTGCGGTTTTAAATATTTACGGTGTTGTTGTTGGATCAGTCGGTTTAGTTGGAACATTAGGGCCATTCGGTACACCAGGTTTAGCAGGGTCATTCGGTACACCAGGTTTAGCAGGGCCATTCGGTACACCAGGTTTAGCAGGGTCTATCGGTACCGCAGGTTTAGTAGGATCTACAGGTGGTGGTGTTATTTTTACTCCAGCCTCAACCAGATTCGATGGGGCAGACTCTCTACCAGCAATATCGACCGCCGTTACATAATAGGTACCAGTACCAGCTTGAAATGATCGTTTTGAGCCATTGATCACACTGCCTACTTTTGCTGAACCTATTCCACCTTGATAGACTCGGTAACCGACAACATCATTATCACCAGATGCTGACCATGTTAATGTATTCCCTTCTACTTTTAAGCTGACACTGTCAGGGTTCTTCCCGTTATCGGACATTTTTGCACTTGATACGAGAATTTTTCCCCAACGCTCTTTCTGTGGAATTAGTTGTCTATAATTATGGAAGTTACTTCCTACGATTCGTTTGATAAAATCAGGATTTAAAATGAGACCAAATTGGGCAAACTCTTTTGGTGTAGAATCCAAGGCCAAATATTTTTTGTCGCCAACCATAACATATTTTCCTTCAATTAAGCTATCATCAACTCTTGTTGGTACATTATTGACATTAAAGTAATCTGATTCGATTAATCCTGCTTTTGAACATGCCTCGGAAGGCAGCATTCCGGAAACTGCACAATAAGAACGTTGCACGATTCCTTTTGGCATTTTAAATGACTTCTTTGGAGCAATTAGATCAGGGTTAATTTTATAGGCAGCGTTCATTAACTGAGCCCATAAGTTATTGGTCCGTGAACTATAGGACATACCGGATGTCTGTAGCGATTTTGGTGTATCATACCCTCTCCAAAGACCAAAGGTGACATTAGGGTTTGAAGCAACGAACCAAGAGTCAATATATTGATTTCCTGTCCCCGTTTTCCCAGCCCAGTCCGCACTGAAATTTAGTTTGCTTCTAACTCCTGCTGCCGTTCCCATCTTTACCACGTCACGCATCATATCAATCGTTAAAAAGGCTGTTTGCGGCTTAAAGACATTAACAGGTTTCACTTCGTGCTGATAGATAACTTTGCCATTTTTATCGACAATTTTATCAATCATATAGGCATCAATAAATTTTCCATCATTAGCAAAGGTACTAAATGCATTCGTATTTTCTTCTATAGTTACCCCATTTGTCATCGATCCAATCGAAGTAGCTAGATTGGTATAATCATCTTTTCTTAAAGAGGTAAATCCCATTTTTTCTAGATACGTGGCGGGACGTTGCTCAACGATACTCTTGTAAAGTTTAACCGCTGGTACGTTATAGGATTTCGCTAGTGCATATCTTGCTGAAACCAGTCCGCTGTACCGATAGTCATAGTTTTGCGGCCAAGGATTACTTCTGCCGGGTGCAAGACTTAAGGCTACATTTGGCAGCGGTGTTCCCGGAGCTGCTTTTCCTAACTCAATCGCGGGTGCATAGACAAGAAGTGGTTTCATGGTAGAACCGTTTTGTCTGATGGCACTGGTCGCGTGATTTAGCTGTTGATCATCATAATTCCGTCCAGCGACAAAACTGATAATTTTTCCAGTCTTGTTTTCGATCAGTTCTGCCCCAACCTCAGCAGGTTCCATAACTGTTGTTATTTCTCCAGTTTCAGGATCCTTCTTTTCTTGAGGCTTATCGGGTCCGTAATATTGATAATTATCCTTAACCTTTTGCATCGCATCGTATATTTTTTTGTCTATTGTCGAATGAATTTGGTATCCATTTTGACGCAAAGCATTTCGAGCTAATATTTGATATTTATAAGCAAGATTGTCATCGTTTTTTAACTCTTTTTCTGAAATCCCATCATTTTTTGCTAAGACAGTGGTCAGGACTTCAATCGACCGCTTTTCAATTTCGACTGTTAGCCATGGGTATTTTTCCAGTGGATTTGCAACCGGTTTGATAAAATCTTTTTTAATATCGTAGGCAGAGGCTTGCGCATATTCATGCTCGGTAATATAGCCGCCGTCAAACATTCTCTTTAGGACGGTTTTCATCCGTGTGAGACCAGGTTCCAGATATTGCGGTTCTTTTATCGTCCCTTCCCGTGTAAACGGGGTATATCCAAACGGGCTTTGAGGCAATCCTGCAATGAAGGCAGCTTGCGGGAGTGTTAAATCACTCGCCTTTTTACCAAAGATCCCTTTTGCAGCTGCTTGGACACCCGCAATGTTTCGTCCAGACGAATTTCTTCCTAAGGTAGACACATTAAGATAAGCTTCAAGAATGTCTTTTTTATCAAAAAATTTCTCTAAACGAAGAGCAAGTAAGATTTCATTGGCTTTCCTTTGAAACGAGACCTCATTTGTTAAGATTTGATTTTTTATTAATTGCTGTGTTAACGTACTACCGCCGGATTGAACAGCAGAATTTGTCACTTCCTGAAAAACGGCCCGAAATACAGCTTTTGGGACAACGCCTTTATGCTTGTAAAAGTATTCGTCTTCGGTTGCAACTACCGCATTGATTAAATCATTTGATACATCGTCCAATTTTACTTCTTCCCGTTCCAAGTCGGTATGAAGTTTACCAAGATAAACATTATCCGAAAAATATAACTCAGAAGTTTCCGTATAGTTATAAATATCTTTTTTCATGCTGTCATACGAGCGAACAGGTTCATCTTTTACGAGTGAAGCAAAATAACCCGCACCAACACCTGTCGCAAATGATCCGCCAAGAATGACGACTGTTAATACAAGGAGTAACAGATTCCAAACTACTTGATATGTGATTCGTGCACTTTTAACCGTTCTTTTATGGGTAAATATGTTCAGCACGGATTTTGCTTTTTCTATCAATGCTTGTAATTTTTCAACCATCTATAGTATCACCTCATCTAAAATCAAGTACATTATAGCATACCAAAGGTATAAAAACTGACAAAGTTCTACATTTATCTGAAATTTCCAGTTAAGTTTGACAAGGTACTTGAAATATGGTAAAAAAAGCTATACATTAATTTAATAATAAAGCTGTGAAGGGAACCAACTGTAGTTCTTCTATCCCTGTTTCAAGAGAGTCAGCGGTGGTGAAAGCTGATACATATAGAAGAATGAATTACTCCCCTGAGCTTTCTCTGTGAAAATGATTTTTTTGTAGCGGAGAACGGTCTAAACCGTTAATTTTTTGAGTTGGAGGAATTTTCCTCAAGCTGGGTGGTACCGCGTAAATTTACGTCCCTGCATTTTTGCAGGGGCGTTTTTATTTTTTTACCAAATTGGAGGGAATAGGATGGATTTAATACAGGATTTGGCATGGAGAGGAATCATCTACCAGCAAACCGATGAAGAAGGTCTGAAGGATTCATTAAACAAGGGGCAAATTTCTTTATATTGCGGTGTTGACCCAACAGCAGATAGTATGCATATCGGCCATTTGCTGCCATTTTTAACACTTAGAAGATTTCAGCAGCATGGACATCGTCCGATTGTGTTAGTCGGAGGAGCAACAGGCTTGATTGGTGATCCGAGTGGTAAAAGTGAAGAACGAAAGCTGTTAACATTAGAAACAGTACAGGATAATGTAGCGGGTATTAAAAAGCAACTTGAATCTATTTTCGAATTTGATGGTGAAAACGGAGCAATCATGGTTAATAACTATGATTGGGCAGGCTCAATGGATGTCGTTACCTTCTTGCGTGATATCGGCAAGCATATCGGTGTCAATTACATGCTGGCGAAGGATACCATTGCATCAAGGCTTGAGACGGGTATTTCGTTTACAGAATTCACTTATACAATTTTACAAGCGATGGATTTTCTTCATTTATATGAGCATCACAACTGTAAATTACAAATTGGCGGAAGTGACCAGTGGGGGAACATAACTTCAGGATTGGAATTAATCCGCAAAGTTCAGCCAGAAGGCTCGAAGGCATTTGGGTTAACCATTCCGCTTGTGACAAAAGCAGATGGTACAAAGTTTGGGAAAACGGAAAGTGGTGCGGTTTGGTTAGATCCTGAAAAAACTACCCCGTATGAATTCTACCAGTTCTGGATTAATACAGCTGATGCTGATGTGGTGAAATACTTAAAGATTTTTACATTCCTTTCACATGAGGAAATTGAACAATTAGAAAAAGCTGTTCAGGAAGAGCCGCATCTTCGTAAGGCACAAAAGGTATTAGCTGAAGAACTGACTCGTTTGATACACGGTGAAGATTCCTTGCAACAGGCAATCAAAATTTCCCAGGCGTTATTTAGCGGGGATGTAAGAAGTCTTTCAGGTGCGGAAATCGAGCAGGGCTTTAAAGATTTACCAGCTTATACTTCACAAAACGAGGAGAATTTGGTCGATCTTTTGGTTGCGGCTAAAATTTCCCCATCCAAGCGTCAAGCACGTGAAGACATCTCAAATGGTGCTGTTACTGTTAATGGTGAAAAAATTACGGACAACGCTTATATCTTAGCAGAATCCGATCGAATTGAAGGAAAGTTTACGATTATTAGAAGAGGTAAAAAGAAGTATACGTTAATTAATTATTAATAAAGGAAGGGCTTTGGAAATCAAAGCCCTTTTTTGCTATAAGGATATCGGTGTAACAACGGGTTAATTTATTCCGTCTAATATAAAAGGAACGAATATGGGGGTGAATGGATTGAAAATTTTATTACACGCCGTATTTATTATTCTCATCGCACTTGTTACATTTTTCGGACTTGGTCCTGTTTTATATGCAGACGGGGTATTACAAGAAAGATTATCGACTGCGGCTATCGTAGTTGTCATCTATATAATACTTGCCTTTTTATATCGGAAATCTATCAAATGGGTCAATCGAAAATAGAAAAAGCCCTCATACCAATGGGTATGAGGGCTTAAACCTTATTAACGTGAGTAATGCTCAACGGTAACAGAAACCCTAGTATCATTGGGGTTTAAACTGGGTGAATTAAAAACCCCCCCGATTTATAAATGTAGTGCTTGGGAAAATGCATTAACTGATTCTTCTCAAGTGCTTTATAGTTATGACCGTATGTATCCCAAATCATTTGGGGTGTATTCCCTAATCGTTCAGCAACCACTTTATCAGGTTGTTTTTGGGCAATTAAAACCGTTGCGTGAAGAAGGCATTTAGTAAAGAAGTATAGTAATAAAGGGGTATAAATGAAAATGCAAAGGAGAGGAATGAGGTTAAATGGAAACTTATTTAATGAGTGGACACTATCAAGCATTTTTGTTGACAGTGTCCCTTCATTTTCAACTACTCTGCGAACCACTATGAGTGAGAAACTTTAAAAATTTAATCTTCGTAAAATCTTTTCCAATGAGAATAATGAGGATAAAAGAACTGACAAATCAAGTTCATTTTCAATAGATGTTTTTTGCAAAGTTCCCTGAGGGCTACTATTGGTGTTATGGTTGTTATTTTCACTCGCATCGTTTGATTCTTGACGTAGTATTTGGGAAGTTTCCTGAGGGCTACTATTGGTGTTATGGTTGTTATTTTCACTCGTATCGATTGATTCCTGATGTAATTTTTGCGAATTTCCCTGAGGGCTATTATTGGTGTTATGGTTGTTATTTTCACTCGTATCGATTGATTCCTGACGTAACTTTTGCGAATTTCCCTGAGGGCTATTATTGGTGTTATGGTAGTTATTTTCACTCGTATCGATTGATTCTTGACGTAATTTTTGCGAAGTAACCTGAGGGCTACAATAGGTGTTATTGTTGTTATTTTCACTCTTATCGTTTGATTTTTGACGTGACTCATGTTTTTCCGATTTAGCCTTTTCAATTTTTACTTCATAACTAACATTTTTAATGTGGGACATGGCAATGCGAACGATTTCCCCATTATTGACCAAAAGAACTAAATCATTTTTTACCTCACAGAGTACCCCTTCTACCGTCTCGGTACCGCCACGATTGATATTTACCCAACGATATTCCAATGATTTAAGCAGGTCTTTGAAATTTTTAGCTTTTTTAAATGCGAAATCCTTCGGAACATCAACGTCGAATTTAAACTGCTCTTTCAGATTATCTGTAAAACTTTTAATATGTTTAGTGTTATGGTAGACGAGCCCATCATCTTCCGTGAGAAGGCAGAGATAATCTTCGCTTTCATCCATTAACATCCCAATTCTGGATTCTGGTCCGCCTCGATCAACCTTGATTACTCTATCTTGAAAATATTTCGTTTGGTCTTTACCCATATAAAAAATTCTCCCCTTTAAGTTATTAACTACACTGCATCGTATGTATAACGGGAGGAAGTTGTCCTAAGCAAATAGCCTGTCTTTTAATTGTTTGTCCTTTTCATTTTTTAACTAAGGAGGTTTGTGGGTGATAATTCTACGTTCAGGAATTATGGGTGTTTTCATCAGCACCATCGGTTAATAAGAATAAATTCAAACAAATATGTTACTCTCTGTTCAGGTCAAAAGCATAGTAAAAATAAAAAAACCCTAGAAGTTGAGTAATATCAACATTTCTAGGGTTTTTATTATTGCTGTTTTACGACACGTTTTTATTAACGTGAGTAGAACTCGACGATAAGAGTTTCGTTGATTTCAGCAGGTAATTCAGAACGCTCTGGTAAGCGAGTGAAAGTACCTTCTAATTTGTCCGCATCAAATGTTAAGAAATCAGGAACGAAGTTATTAACTTCGACAGCTTCTTTCACAACATCAAGATTGCGAGACTTTTCGCGTAGGCTGATTGTTTGACCAGCTTTTAAGCGGTATGATGGGATATCTACACGAGCGCCATCAACTAAGATGTGGCCATGGTTTACTAATTGACGAGCTGCACGACGAGTGCGAGCAAGACCTAAACGGTAAACAACGTTGTCAAGACGTGATTCAAGAAGAATCATGAAGTTTTCACCGTGTACGCCGCTTAATTTGCCAGCTCTATCAAAAAGATTACGGAATTGACGCTCAGTTACGCCATACATATGACGAAGCTTTTGCTTCTCTTGTAATTGTAATCCGTATTCAGAAAGCTTTTTGCGTTGGTTTGGACCATGTTGTCCAGGAGCGTACGGACGCTTTTCTAATTCTTTACCTGTGCCGCTTAGAGAGATTCCAAGACGACGGGAAATTTTCCAGCTAGAGCCAGTATAACGAGCCATGAATGACTCCTCCTTAGTGTTTTTATTTTGGTAAAATAAAAACCGTTATGAGACGCTTTAAAGCCATTTTGTTTTCATGTACCTTCGCCCTAGCAGCTAAGGGTTACAAGATACACCATCATTTAAAGGCAATCTACCTTTAAGAGGAACAAAATGAGACGAATAAAGTTTTCACATAGGCTGCAATATTTTACACAAGGAGTATTATATAATTTTTATTCCTGTAAAGTCAAGAATATTTTTTGGGGATGATGATACAGCAGAAAATTATCGGAAAGATTATTTTAATAAAGTTAATAAATTATACAAATAAATGTCGCCAAAGTGTCTGAAAATTAACTATAATTAGGGTACTATGTATATATCTGGAATTAGATCGGGTGAAACCTTATGGATATTCTCGAATGTGATTTACACATGCAAGTTAATAGATATAAACAATTAATACAAATTACAGAAAAACTTCATTCGTTCCTTGATGTAAATTTCATTTTGGGAGAATTATGCGTAGCGCTTAAGGAAGTGTACCCTGACTACTCATTTTCCTTATTGCTTTCACAGGATACTCAAAGCCACAGCGACCTTCCGATTATTGAGCTTGAATATGATAGTGAAAATATTGCTGCTATCAATGCTTATGCAACCGGGGAGATTCAATTTGAATATTCCCCTCCTGATAAACATGCAATTATTTATGCCCCATTAAAAGGGAAGCAGGTAACCTATGGAGTTTTGCAGATAATTGCAGCAGATACGACTGAATTTATGGCATACGAGGTGGAGTTTCTTACATTATTGGCAGGTTCTGCGGGATGTTCTATGGAGAATGCCCACCTCTATCAACAGTCAAAGAGGGAAATCTCCAACTTACAATTAATCAACGAAACTTCCCATTGTTTAAATTCTAACCTGCGCATGGTTGATACGATGACATATATGTCAGATCAAATCATCACTTCCATTGATGCACAAGAAGTTGGCTTTTTCTTATTCTCAAATGAACAAGCAAATGTAAAAATACTCCCAGGTTCCACTTCATACTTTTACACTAAACAGGCCCGACTCTATATTGATTATATAAAGGAAAAGATCGAAAAGGAAAAAAATCCTTTATTTATAGGAGATATCAATCTCCAAAACACAAAAAGTATGACAAGCTTTCATTCGATTCTTGCGATTCCGATGATTCAGAGCGAAAAATTAAAAGGTTTCTCCATTGTAATGCATCAAAAGCCTTATTTCTTTTCCTTTGATTCATTTAAGCTCCTGCAGTCACTAGTTCATCATTCATCGCTTGCGCTTACCAATTCAATGCTCAGAGAAGAGTTAGAGTATATGGTAATTACAGACCACCTTACCAAGCTCCATTCCCGCAAATTTTTGGATGAAAAAATCCAGTGGTCAATGAAAGAGATTGAAGAAGGTACCTTTATTCTCCTCGATATTGATAATTTTAAGGAATTAAATGATACATACGGCCATCAGGTTGGAGATAAAGTTCTGGTTCAGGTTGCAAACCTTATTAAACGAAATATTCGCGGGGAAGATATAGGCGCCCGCTGGGGTGGGGAAGAACTGGCCCTTTATCTTCCTGGTGTCCCTTTAGACAGAGGAGCAGCCATCGCTGAAAGATTAGTTAAAAAGGTATCCGAATGCTCCGACCCGCATATTACAGTGTCCTGTGGTGTTTCTTATTGGCATAAGGAACGGCTCGATGCCTATAATTTCTTATTTAAACGAGCAGATGAAGCGTTGTATATTGCTAAAGGAACTGGGAAGAACAAAGTGGTCATTCAAGGAAACAATATAATGGTTAGTTAGCGCATTCATTTATGAATTCTCTAACGATATTCCCCCAATCTACATAATATATTATAAACATGAAAACGTTTTCAAACAGGAGGAATCCAAGATGGGGAAAAAGAAATCACGGTTTGAAACGGAAGTTATTCATTCAGGTTACCGGCCGAACGAACATCAAGACAGTTTAGTTCCCCCGTTATATCAAACATCTACCTTTACATTTACCAGTGCGGAACAAGGGGAAAGAAGGTTTGCTGGGCAAGAAGAGGGATTTATTTATTCACGCTTGGGAAATCCAACGGTGAAAATACTGGAAGAACGGATGGCAGTCCTTGAACAAGGTGAGGCAGGCTTGGCTTTTTCGTCAGGAATGGCGGCCGTGAGTGCAGTGCTAGTGGCCTTAACAAAAACAGGTGACCATATCCTTTGTTCACAAGGAGTATACGGCTGTACCTTCGGATTTTTGGAACTATTAAAAGGGAAATATGGGATTGAACACGACTTTTCTTTAATGGAATCGGCAGAAGCATTAGATCAAGAAATCCTCCCTAATACGGCTTGTATCTATATTGAAACGCCAATAAACCCTACAATGAAGCTGGTAGATTTGGAATTGGTGGCGAGGGTGGCAAATAAAAAAGGGATTCCCGTTGTTGTGGATAACACATTTTGTTCCCCATATATACAAACCCCTCTTACCCTCGGATGCAATGTTGTCATTCATAGTGCAACAAAATATATCTGTGGACATGGCGATGTTATAGCGGGTCTTGTCATTGGGGAGAAGGAGTTTATTAGGCAGGTGTCACGGACGACCCAAAAAGATATTGGCGGGATTATCTCTCCTTTTGATGCATGGCTGTTGTTAAGGGGGATTAAAACACTTCCAGTGCGAATGGACCGCCATTGTGAAAATGCCCAGAGGTTATTTGAATTTATGAAAAGTCATCCGAAAATTGAATCAGTGTATTTCCCTGGCGATCCAGAACACCAAGATTATTCGATCGCGAAAAAACAAATGAAACAATCAGGCGGGCTCATATCATTCACGATAAAGGGATCCAAGGAATCGGCACAACAGTTTATGAATCAATTACAATTAATAAAAATTGCGGTAAGTCTTGGAGACGCAGAAACATTGATTCAGCATCCTGCAACGATGACCCATGCCGTGGTTCCAGAGGAAGAACGAAAAAAAATGGGGATTGAAGATAACTTGCTGCGTCTATCTGTTGGTTTAGAAGCATGGGAGGACATTCAAGAAGACCTGGATCAGGCACTGGAAAGGATTTAAAGAGAAAAAGCACAGAGAGAATTTCTCCGTGCTCAGATTGTCGAGAAAGAGTATTTTTCTCGGCAATTTTTTATTCTCAGCATTTAATTATTCATTGTACCTGCTAATGGGCCTGTTGATTTCCGCGGAAGGCAC